>JADKJG010000005.1:300000-409366 GCA_016722375.1 Bacteroidota bacterium
AGCACCGAATCTCGGAAGAAGGTAAAGAAGATTATTGCACAGATCACCGCGGGAAAGAAGATAGACAAGCAACTGCAAAAGGAGGTGAATGAGGCTTGCTCAAACATGGTTGATGAAGTAGAGTCGCGAGCGGAAAAACTTCTGAATAAGGGAAAAGCAGTTGCCGGATTAGGCGGCGATCACAGTACTCCGCTTGGATTGTTGCGGGCACTTTCCAAAAAGAAGAAGTTTGGAATCTTGCATATAGATGCCCATTGCGATTTGCGAAAAGCTTATGAAGGATTTGATTTTTCTCATGCTTCTATCATGTATAATGCAATGCAGTTGAAAAATATTCAATCACTAACGCAAGTAGGAATCAGAGATTATTGCGAAGAAGAAGTGGAATACATCAATTCTTCCAAAGAAAGAGTGAAAGTGTTTTTTGACCGTGAGAATCAGGCACATAAGCTGAAGGGAGGGAACTGGGATGAGATTTGCAAAAAGATTATCGCCACCCTCCCCGAAAATGTTTTCATCAGTTTCGATATTGACGGACTGACTCCTGATTTATGTCCGCATACCGGGACACCGGTTCCGGGTGGATTGAGCTTTGCGGAAGCCTCTTATTTATTAGAGCAGGTAGCCTTGAAAAGAAATATTATCAGTTTCGACCTCAATGAAGTTTCTCCCCGCGAAGATGAATGGGATGCCAACGTAGGAGCGCGTATGCTCTTTCAGCTTTGCTGTGCCTATTTTATCAGTGAAAAGGGGTAGAGAAATCTGGATTGGTCAGGAAGCGGTGGTCGGTTAACGTTTTAAGAAAGGCAATTAGATCCTGCTTGTCTTGTTCGCTTAAATAGCGTAGTCCTCCACGATATGCAGTTTTCATAAACGGGTCAATCGTAGGAGATGTCTTCAAACTATCATTATAAAAGTTGACGACCTGTTCCAACGTTACAAATCTTCCATTGCGCATATAGGGACCGGTCACCTCTACATTTCTGAGGTGTGGTGTTTTAAATTTTCCATTGTCCAACATATTGCCATTGAATCCTCCCAATCCTAAGTCGGGGAAATCGGTAAACGAATTGGCCGCATCCAATCCATTATTATGAAATCCATTATCAATCATGGTGAATGAAGTGCCGGCTGAGTTATCCGCATGACAATGAAAACAATCGGCCCCATGATTAGGAGTGTCGGTAAGAAAAAGATTAAATCCATGAAGTTCAGCAGGAGAGAAAGACATCTGGCCCCTTTGTACACTATCAAATTTTGATTCGGACGAAATAAGCGTCATCATAAACTGCGCAATAGACTTTTCAATTTTCTGCTGCGTAATGTCACCGGGCCTGCCAAATGCTTTTTTGAACAGAGAAACATATTCGGGCTTGGCACTTAATCTGGCTATTGATTGACTGGCAATAAAATTTTGTTCGTGTATCAGGGCATCATTTGCCTGTTGCGGCAATGACCCTGCTCTACCATCCCAGAAATATTTTTTCATCCATACCAAATTGAATAATGGAGGCGTGTTGCGTTTCGTCAGCCCAAAAATATTTTGGCTTAATACTTTACCTCCATCGGCAAAAGCAAACTCTTGTTTGTGACAAGAGGAACATGAAAACATGCTGTCAGATGAAAGTGTAGGGTCATAGAATAACAGCCTACCCAATTGTATTCCTTCCACCGTCATTGGATTATCAGGAGGAATTGAAATAGGTGGAAATCCAAATTGAGGAGCGGTTATCACATAAGGTGTGCCAACGAATAAACTATCCGGTTCGCTTCCAACCGGAGGAAGAGGCAAATCTGTTTTGCAGGAAGGGAAAAGAGCGAACAGAAAAACGATAAGAATCGAACTTAGAAAAAACTTCTTTGCCATTAATCAGAATATGAAAAGGCCTTTGAAAACTGATCGGCAAATTTAATGGCAACTCCGATGTCATTATTTTCTGACTGTGTTCCAGGATTTAGAAACATATCTAAGCTATCAGTCTGCCCATAAAAAACTTTAAGAATATCTACATTCAAATAGATTGTTTTGGATGCTCCATCAATAATCGAAAATGGTTTGCCTAAGAGCGACACTTGCCTGTAACAAGCATCCGTACCAACGTGATAATTCAGTCCGATATTACCTCCTGCAAAATTCTGCCCTAAGGTATCGGCAGTACCTTCCAGATTTACGAACCGATGATTCAACCAAGGCCAATACATTCCGGTCTTAGGACCTAGCGGCTCACTAGCAGGATAGTCTTCTGGCTTGGTCTTATCCTGAGCTGAATCCAATCCTACAAAAAATTCTATACCCTTATAATCTCCGGCTGGCGCATTCACTGAAAATGATTTTGAAATGGTTTCTGAATAATCGAAAAATTCTACCTCGCTAAGTTCCACCGTAGAATTATCATTCTTAATCAGTTTGATATGAGACACATAAAATTTAAAGGCGCTGAAAAAAAATTCTTTACCGGCACCATCTCCATATATAGTATTCACAAAACTAAGTTCGTGGCTTTCCACGAAACCCTTGAGCTCAACCTTAAGGCTACTATCATCCTTCGGCTTTTTGCAAGAAGGGGCTGACAAAAGCAATATGATTGCCAATAAATATGCTGATATAAATTTCATCTCCACTAATAAGAGATTCTAAATTAGCAGAAATAGCGTTTCGCTGTAATGATGTTTGTTCTTGTTTAACAAACGATACTTCAACCGTGCCAATCTCTTCATTCTTTGGTTCTGCCCAAACGCTCCGGATTTTGCTTGATGAAATCCTTCCATCCCGACATTTTCTCTGCACCTTGGATAGCGACTTTCCCTTGGAAATGATGGCACACAGCAGCAGCCAGCCCATCCGTAGCATCGAGAAATTTAGGTTGTAACTCAAAATGACACAGTCGTTGAAGCATAGATGCCACCTGCTCTTTAGAGGCATTTCCATTGCCGGTAACCGACTGCTTTATTTTCTTTGGGGCATATTCAAAAACCGGGACATTGTTTGTCAGTGCAGATGCAATAGACACTCCCTGCGCGCGCCCTAGTTTCAGCATACTTTGTACGTTCTTGCCATAGAAAGGTGTTTCAATAGCACAAGCTCCCGGACGATAATTTTCTATCAGCCCCTGAATCTTTTCATAGATGATTTTCAACTTCTCCAGATGATCTTCATATTGAGACAAATGAATCACACCCATGCTCAGTATTTTCATCTTTTGTTTTTCAACTTCGATGATTCCATACCCCAGAACAATGGTGCCAGGATCCACACCAAGGATGATTTCACTTTTGCCGCTCACCTTTCAAATATAGCAACCTACCACGGAAAGGACGGAAATGTCAAACTAAGTTTATCTACTTAAAAGACTTACTCAGGCCGATGGCCTTTGGAGAGGTAGTAAAATAAACTCCGCCCAAAATCAATAACATACCTGCCAATTGCATCATAGAAAGCACCTCGCCGTCAAATAACCCCCATCCAACAGCTACAACAGGAATAAGATACGTCACACTTGCCCCGAAGAGCGCATCGGTGCGTTGGATTAACTTATAGTAAAGCGCCCAGGCTATCAAAGTACCGAACAGAGAAAGAATCATTACATACATAAACGGCAGCCAGATAGTTCCGGAATATATTTTTGCCGGAGCATCTGTAAACATCAGGATGATGAACGCCGGAAGGCCTACAAAAGCCATGGCCAGCGAAGTAGTGTAAAGCGAATTTTCGTTTTGTAGTTTTTGCTTCGTGATATTGGTACTCAATCCATAACAAAAGGTTGCCGCCACCGGCAAAGCAGTATAAAGCACCTCCATCTGAAAATCTCCACCTGTCTTGCCGAATACCAGAACTACGGCCCCCAGAAAACCGATAATTACTCCGACTATTTTCTGAGAAGAAATTTGCACTTTGTACAAATAATACCCAATCAGCAAGGTCCATAAAGGGGACAGCGAATTCAATATCCCATTGACTGCACTACTCGACTTCGTCATAGAGAGGGCAAATAGAAATCCGGGAGCTCCGCTACCAAAGAAGCCTATTTGAAGGACCGATAAATATTTTTCACGAGAGATTTTCCGTAAGGCGATGATCGCGAATGGCAGAGAAACCAAAAAGGAAATACTAATTCGTAACGAGGCCAACTCAACCGGAGAAAATGCTACGAGACCTTTTTTTATTAGGAGATAGGATGATCCCCAAATAATAGTCAGCAAAAAGATAATGAACCAGTTTAATGGATTATGATGTGAATCCACCAAGCCAATGATTAGTTTTTCTGACTTTGAAACTCAAAAGTCTTTTGCCCTATTTGGCTATGAGCAAACAAGACTACCTTATAACAAATAAAGGCCGCTACCGGAGCAAACAAAACATCAAAGGTGTAATGCACATGCTGTGTAAGCAACATTATGCTGATAACTATGGTTGCCAGCAATGCCCACGTTTTGACATACCGATTAGTCGAAACGAGCATCATCAGTGTGATAGCGGCAATATGTCCGGGAAAAAACAAGTCCTTGGTTACAAAGACTCCATTGGAATGAAGAAAAAAGTTGGCACAAGGATCAATCAGATGAATCATATCCTTGGGTGGTTCTAAGGCCACAAAATAAATACAGATGGTGCGCAGGAAGGTTGCCATTGTGAACATTTGAATACCTCTGATAAACCTGTCTGGATAAGGAAGTATAAAAACAAAAACCAAGAGAAGCGTGGAGTATTCAAGCAGAAAAATCCATAACGACAAATCAACGGGAGGGAGCTGGTTCAATAGCATGTCATTCAGTTGAACACCTTCCCGTTCCTGCCAAACCTGTAGAAAATGAAAATTATGTGCCGCAACTAATGTCAGCACCAAAACAGAAACAGAAAATTGATTGATCCAAGATTTTGATCGGAACTTTCTGCGCCAAGCTTCCGGTATGTTTTTCAGTTCATTAAACACAACTATTGCTTTAAGAAAAAATTAGGAACATTAAAATTGGGCAGCGAAAGTAATTATTTCAGAAATTTTAAGTGAGCACCTGTCGCCGGGTGGAATATTTCAAAAGAGAAAACATCGAAACGTCATAAATAATGTGAGCCATCGTCGCTGACAGGAGTCCAAAAAATTTGAATAGGTAGCCAAACCCTGCCGCGATAATCACCAGAAAAGTCCATAGATAGTCATGTTCAGGTTGTAAGGATTGATATAGCCATGCAGCAAGACAAAAACTATGGCCGCAGGCCAAACTCCTATCATAGGCTGGATACCTGCCCGGAAAAGTATTTCCTCCCCGATTCCGGCACAAGTGGAATAGAATAGAATATTGAGGAAGGATGGATTTACCTGCTGAACGATATTTTCAAAAAAAAGTAAAACACCTTTGAACCTCCTACCATGAATCAAGGCAGCTGCGAGCAGGGAAGAAAATGTGCCAAAGAACAATCCGGTGAGCGCTTGTATATAAAGGCGCTTGCCCCCTATCAAAACCTTGTTGACATCCTTTTTCTGCCAATAAATAACCAACAGAACACCGGCAATGCCCATAGCCACCAGTGTGAGCCAACTCATAAAATGAAGGCGTTTTTTATGTTGCACCTTTATTGAATTTGGTTACCAATATACTAATCTTGCCGAAATAAACTCTTTGCATGTCCAACGAAAAGAAAATGACTCCCATCCATACGCTGGGCGAATTTGGTTTAATTGACCGTTTAACATCGTCATTTGAAAAAACCCAACCCTCTACTATTAAAGGAGTAGGAGATGATGCGGCTGTAATAGATAATACAGGTAAAATGACCGTGATAAGTACCGACCTGCTGATAGAAGACATTCATTTTGACCTGATGTATGTGCCGCTTAAACACTTAGGATATAAAAGTGTGGTGGTAAATCTAAGTGACATTTATGCCATGAACGCTCATCCAAAACAAATCACTGTTTCTATTGGTATCTCTTCCCGTTTTACCTTAGAGGCTTTAGATGAATTATATGAAGGCATTCGTTTAGCCTGCAAGAATTATGAAGTAGATTTAGTCGGTGGCGATACGGCCTCTTCGCAAAAGGGCTTGATTATTTCGGTCACTGCTATTGGTCAAGCCGATGAACAAAATCTGGTTTATAGAAATGGAGCTCGTGTAGGCGACCTGATCTGCGTAAGTGGCGATTTAGGCGCTGCCTATCTGGGTTTGCAAATTCTGGAACGGGAGAAAAGAATCTATTTGGAGCATCCCGAAGTACAACCCGAATTGGAAAATGCCCCTTATTTAATCAGCAGGCAACTAAAACCTGAAGCCCGACGAGATGTCATCCGCTTTCTCAATGAAATTGATTTGAAGCCTACCGCTATGATGGATCTAAGCGACGGCCTTTCCTCTGATATGCTGCACATCTGCAAACAAAGTGGTGTCGGCTGCGAAATCATGGAAAGCCAGGTTCCGGTAAGCGAAGACGTATACAATATGGCTTTACAATTCAATCTCGACCCTATTATTTGTGCCTTGAGCGGCGGTGAAGATTATGAATTGCTTTTTACCATCCGTCCCGAAGATGAAACCAAACTGGGCGGTGAAGAAGCCTTTTCGATTATTGGGCAAATCACGGAAACGGCAACAGGAACGATGCTGGTTACCCGCAGCGGAAACCGGCACCCTTTGCAAGCACAGGGCTGGAATCATTTCGGACAAAAATAAATACGTCTAAGCCTTTCTATCTTTACAGCATGAAAACCGCCGCTCGAATTATTTCCTTCCTCTTTCACCCCTTGTTGTTTCCCATCTACGGCTCCACCTTTATTCTGTTCTGCAACCCCAATAGGTTTGGCGTCTTTGGCAATCGGGTTCAAATGGCCTGGTTGATTATAGTCTTTGCCCTCACTTTTGTTTTTCCGGTGATCTGGTTGCTCATGATGAGGCGACTGGAAATGATTCAAAGTTTAGCCCTTGAAACTTCGCGCGAACGAATTATCCCCTTTATCGCTACCGCCACCTTCTACCTATGGGCGACGTGGATGTTTAAGCCGGCAGTCAATATGAAAATCCCTTCCAACGAATTGCTCTTCTATATGATGGCAGGTGCCTCGCTCTCCGTATTTGCAGCTTTTGTCATCAACATCTTTTCCAAAATCAGTTTACACACCCTGGCCGCTGGAAGCATGATAGCAATTTGCCTAACCATGATTCGCTATTCCACCTATGACCTCCGAATTGTTTTCCTCGGTATCCTAATTTTAAGCGGAGCCATTGGCGCTTCCAGACTATTAATTAAAGCGCATAGCGAGCAGGAAGTTCTCACCGGATACCTTACCGGTTTCACCTGCCAGTTTATTGCATTCAGTTTGATTTCACGATTATTCTAAAACCTATTTTATGTATCAAACCATCACCTTTACGATTAGCGACAGCATCTGCACTATTGCTCTCAACCGTCCGGATGTTTTCAATTCTTTTAATGAAGAAATGAGTGCCGAATTCATTGATGCATTGAAGAAGGCCGACAAAGACGAAGCCGTTCGCGTAGTTATTATTACCGGTACTGGAAAAGCCTTCTGCTCGGGGCAAGATTTGAAAGATATACAGAACCAAACCGGAAACCGCAGCCTGAGCGATTCCGTGGTGCGTCGCTACAATCCGATGATTCTCGCCATCCGCGAAATGCCTAAACCTATTATCTGCAAACTGAACGGAGTAGCCGCCGGTGCCGGTGCCTCGTTGGCATTGGCCTGCGACTTGATTATTGCCGCTGAATCTTCTTCCCTGATTGAAGTCTTTATCAACGTGGGACTGGTGCCCGATTCCGGCTCCTCCTTTTTCCTGCCTCGTCTGGTGGGATACAACAAAGCCTTTGAACTCATCACGCTCGGCACTAAAATCACTGCCCGCGAAGCATTAGATTTTGGTTTCGTTTATAAAGTAGTATCCTCTGAAGAATTGGACAGCGCTACACAGGAATTAGCTCTGCGCTATGCTACCGGCCCTACTAAAACTTACGGTTTGGTGAAGAAGATGCTAAACAAAGCCTATACCTCCGACTTGAATAATATGCTGCAATACGAAGCCTATAACCAAGGCATAGCAGGAAGCAGCGAAGACTATCAAGAAGGCGTTGCTGCCTTCATAGCAAAAAGGAAACCACAATTTAAAGGACAGTAAGACACTACCTTAAAAAGGAATTGCTAGTCTTTTAGATTTGAAATTGTAATCAACTTAGTTTAGTCCAGCTAAATTCATCACACCTCCACGAATCTAAGTTCGGTTTAGATGAAATGGCTTGCATTTTGAACCCGGTATGGCAAGTTGGACTAAGAAGATAACACATTTCACTAGGAATTGGTCTTTGTATTTGCCTTCCTTGTATTAGTTAATTCGGCAATAATCGTTGTCTAACAATAGGTGTTACACACGAAGCAGCTATAAGTAGGCATTAGCTTTTGCCGTTTCAACCGGCTCTTTGCCAAATTGTCCTCTTCTCTTTCAATTTTTGACCGACTTATTCCTATTCGGTACCCATCTCTAGCTATTCGGTCCCTGTTAGCAAGAGACAGGTGCCTGTTCGTAGCTATTCGGTCCCTGTTCGTAAGAGATAGGTCCCTGATTGTAGCTATTCGGTACCTGTTAGTAAGAGACAGGTGCCTGTTAGCTGCTACTCGGTCCCTGTTAGTTAAAGACAGGTCCCTGTTCGTAGCTACTCGGTGCCTGTTCGCAAGAGATAGGTTCCTGTTGGCGGCAATTCGGTCCCTGCTAGCTGCTATTCGGTGCCTGTTAGCTGCTACTTGGTCCCTATTAGCAAGAGATGGGTGCCTATCTTGAGCTATTCGGTACCGAATAGCTCAAGATAAGCGTTTTTTAGGCCCTTTGATGATTTGGAGTCATGAGGCAATGCAGTATCTTTGGAGGTAACTGTGTATCAAATCTTTATAATTAGGCAGTCTTTCATATTTTTTCACTGAGATAGCGTTATATATGATTGAGAATATAAGCAGATATTATTCCATCAGCTGTCCAGATCATGATTGCGGGAAACATGTATTCAAGCGTTGTAATTCCCTCAAACTTCTGACATCAGTGGTTACAGAATTGCTGAAACCAATAAAGATATTGACATGGAATTCAGGAATAAATCTATAGGGCAGCATCATTTTCCTATCACCCCATCATCGCTGAATTTGCCAGGACCTAGCAGCAGAATAGTAGTGAAGGAGACAAGGAAAAGTGCGGGCACCTCGCCTTTGCCAAAAACATCGCCACCGTGAGCATGAGTCAAAGCCACACTCATAGCAAATATGAGGGGAATGGCAGCTAAGCGAGTAAAAAGCCCGGCAGCGATAAAAGCAGCACAGAAAAATTCGGCAAAGATGAGGAGGGCAAATGAAACCGGTCCTCCCAAGCCCATAAAATCCATAAAGCCATCTTTCTTTTCGGCATACTGAATCAGTTTCCCATATCCATGTGCCATCATCAATATGCCGGAAGCCAATCGTAAAATCAGCAGGGCGAGATTAAATCCAAAGTCTGTGTATTTGATGGAGAGTATTTTTTTCATGGCAGTAAATTTGTTTCCCGAATATATGAATTATCTATTCCTAACCAATACTTTTTCACAGCAGTTCCAGAGTTTCTGAGCGGTTAGCTCCCAACTGAATTTCTTTATTTGTTCTTTCCCCTTTTCAATAAGTGCTTGGCGCAATGCATCATTTTCGCTTAGCTTTTTCATGGCAGAAGAAATCTCCTCTACCGACAAAGGATTGACGAGCAACGCCGCATCTCCGGCGGCCTCGGGCATGGAACTGACGTTGGAGGTAATGACAGGCACTTCGCAGCTCATCGCCTCGATAATGGGAATTCCAAAACCCTCGAATAAAGAAACATAAACCATAGCAAAAGCAGCAGCGACAATTTCCCCTAAATCTTCCGAAGGAATATGCCCTAAGAAGCTGACATCTTTTTGATGCTTCATTTTCTTATAAATCTGCTCCACTTCATTGTACTTCCATGCCTTTCGCCCGACAATCAGCAGTTGAAAATCTGAACCGGTACCGGTCTTGAATTGCTCGAACGCCTGCAATAAGTTTCCGACATTTTTTCGCGGGTGAATGGAGCCTACATAAACAAAGTAGTTCTTTCCATCGCTATATTTTTCTTTCACCTCTTGCTTTCTGTCTTCAGCTATGGGGCGATAAACCTCCTTGGCACCGTTGTACACCACATCAATTTTATCCGGTGAAATGTCGTAGTATTTCACAATATCCTCTTTTGAAAATTCAGATACCGTGGCGATGCGTGCTGCTTTGCGCGCATAACGGGGAATGAAATATCTATAATAAAGCAACGAAAGCCAAGGCACCTGATTCTTGAAATGCTCATAAGATAAGTCGTGCATTACCAGTACCTGTGGTATATCTGATCTTAAACAGCCAAAACTATCAGTAGAAAGAAATAAGTCGTGTGGATTTCGTTTCAGCCAAATAGCCATTTCGATTTCAAACCACCAATACCACAAAATTGGCCTACGGGCAGGGGGCAGAATTACCATAGGTATCACGTTCGGCCCAAACAGAAACTCATCTTCATAATAGCTATCAAAAAGAAAGGTGAAATCTACTTCAGGATGCGCCTGCGTCATCCGTTTCAGCGATTCGAAGGTGAAAAGACCGATACCCTCCAGTTTATTCTTAATCAGGAAACGGGTATTGACCACTATTTTGGTTCTGCGGCTCAAGTCAGGATTTGCTTCGCAATAATATCCATTTTTAACCTTGAGCTACGAAACATATAATTATAGAAAGGGATTGTACAGGGAAACGGAAGTTCAGAAATTCATTTTTTGTTCAATCAGGACATGAATATAATTTCTATGGAAACCTACTGGTTCATTAACAACTGCGGTCTTCTGCTTGGTAATTCTCTTGTTAAAATGCACCAGCATAAGGCCCATCTGGCTTTGCTTTGTTTCAACGACTAGGTGTATAAAAAATTGTGTGGCAGCCCTTAACTTATGACGAAAACGGCCCAATACCCTATCAACAGACGTGTGCTACTTTACCAAAAGCAGCATTCCCTGTCGTTGCACCACCACCCCGTCATCGGCGGTGAACTCAATAAAATAAGCATAGCCTCCCGGTGGCGATGCTTTTCCTCCCTGAGTGCCGTCCCAGCCGGTGTCGTAGTCGTTGCTTTCAAACACCCTTCCGCCCCATTTGTTATAAATGATCATAGAATAACCTCTTTTCTCTCCATAGATAATGGTGGGTTTGAAAACATTATTCAATCCATTTGGAGCAAAAGCATTGGGGACATATATAATAGGCCGGTGGATGATGCACTTTTCGTTTGACCAACTAGAAAGTGTCGCACTGTAGCCGTTTGGTAAATTCAATTGATAGGTCGCTTCAATCCGATAGCAGAACACTCCTTTTTGATCCAAAAATTGTTGTAATGAATCCGAATATTCGGTAGTGCCTACGGGCAAGGTAGCGAGCAACTGGTAACCGGAACCGTAATTACGGTATAGTTTATAGTTGGTTACGGTAGCGTATTCCAGTTCAAAAGCATTCCATTTCAGGTTGGCGAGATAAAAATCATATAGTTCACCGTCCAAATGAATCGTTTTGCCGTAGGGTGTCGGATATTGGTTCTGACAGCTATCCACCGCCACCACTTGATAGTAATAGGGGTTCATATTTGGGAATACCGCAGAGTCAATGTGCATTTCAAAAAGTTGCAGTGGAGAAGGAACCCCAAACTGGTACACCGGTAAATAACTGGTACCGTTGGTACTCTGCATGATTTTATAAACAAGTAATTGAGCAATGGTATCAGTCATCCAAGTCATCTCAATTTGGTCGTCTGTATTCACAGTCAGATTGGTGATATAGATGTAAGATGGAGGTTGAATGATAGATGCGTGCATGCAGACCATATTACTATTCGATACAATGGTCGTATCAGCAGCACTAATAGCACGCACCACGAGACAAAGAGAATCGCCATCATTGAAATTGGTAAAGGCATAGACTAGTGTTCCCGGACCGGTGGTGCCGTCCATCGCAAAACCGGCATTGTTTTTATTCACCCATATCTGATATTCTAATACATCTGCCGGCCAATTGAAATAGTTGGTCCAGTTGATATTCACCTGTCGTTGGCAGCGCGCGATAGAAGCAGTTTGATAAATAGTAAAATGAAAAGGAGTATCAAAGGCGCTTACTCCGCCACAACTATCTACCGCAGCCACTGTATAGACTAGCGGCTCGGTCGAGGGGTCTCCGGCAACATCAAGATAGGTGGTATTAAAGCGCCCTGTAACGGTACCAAGTGGAGTGGCATTGCCGTTTGCCAAGCCGTAATAGATAATGTACCCATGCGTTTGGGGTGACGAACTAGGCGCCCAGTTGAATATTACATCGCCCCCGGGGGTCACATCTACATTAATAATTTTTGGTGTGGCTGGGTTCAGGTTATTGATAGTGTCCGACTGTAACGCCGTTGCACCGGGGCAATTGTACTTGGCCTCCATGTAAAAATACCAGGTAGTGGAAAGAGAAAGGTAATTGGCTAATACAAAACTGGTGGCAGACTGGGTAGTGACAGCAATCGGATTGAAAGGTCCGTTTGGCCCGTTTTGGGAAGCGTAAATGGTGTATTCTACAAAAGCGCCGCAGGGATTGGTAGGGGCATTGGTCCAATAGAGTGTGATGTTGCCATTCACGTTATTGTTCTCAACACACTGTAGATCGGGTGCAAGGATGGTTTGCCCGAATAAAGGCCGGAGCAACATTCCGAAGACAAACAATAAGATGAGGCGGTGCTTATTCATTAAATAAAGTCTGCAAATAAAAGGATTTGAAAACGAAGGCAAAGGTTGTTTTCAAACGAAGGAAAGGGGAAAGTATTTTATACAAACAAGCTGAAGAAGAAGAAAGTCCTACTCCAGACAATTAAAACATCATTTACTCCCTACATAAATGATGCCTTTTGATGGTCAACGATACCTTTAGCCTCAGTACACTTGCAATCTGCTTCCGACCTTTTGTTAAAGAAAATGAAGATTAGATCCCCCTCTCCTGAATTCCTCTATTTTGCAACTTCAAAATTAGGAGAAACGGTATGCTGAAACTCAGGGCTGATAATTTATTAAAGACCTATCGCGGTCGCGCGGTGGTGAATCATGTTTCGGTGGAAGTGAACCAAGGCGAAATCGTTGGATTGCTCGGCCCCAACGGAGCCGGCAAAACCACTTCCTTCTATATGATTGTAGGCTTAATTCCACCGGATGAAGGAAAAATATTTCTCGGTGAGAAAGAACTGACCAACATGCCCATGTACAAGCGTTCGAAGATGGGAGTGGGTTATCTGCCCCAGGAGGCCTCTGTGTTTCGCAATCTCTCGGTGGAAGATAATGTGAAGGCGGTACTGGAAATGACCTCGCTTTCCAAAGCAGCACAAAAAGAAAGATTGGAGATTTTGTTAGAAGAATTTGGTTTGAACCGAGTGCGGAAAAGTATGGGAAACGTACTAAGCGGCGGTGAAAGGCGGCGAACTGAAATCGCTCGCTCACTTGCCACTGACCCAAAATTTATTTTGCTAGATGAGCCATTTGCCGGTATTGACCCCATTGCAGTAGAGGATATTCAGCGCATCGTTGAAAAATTGAAAGAAAAAAATATTGGCATCCTGATTACCGACCATAATGTGCACGAAACCCTCTCTATCACTGACCGGGCTTATTTGTTGTTTGAAGGAAATATCCTCAAACAGGGGAACGCGGATGAACTTGCTGCTGACGAACAGGTGCGCAGAGTCTATCTTGGCCAGAACTCTGAATTGAGAAAGAAAGTCGCGCGTTGAGTATATCTTCGCCCAATGGTTTCTTTTTGGCGCAACATCGCCTTTCGGTTTTATCTCAAGCATTTTTTTTCACCTGAATTTACAGCTGAAAAGTCATTGCGCGACCAGCAGCAGATATTAAATCAGCTTTGTCGCGAACTTTCTCCAACACAGTTAGGTGCTAAACTCGGTTTAGGTCACATTTCAACTTATGAGGAATTTAGAAATAAAATTCCTGTAACGCAATATGATTTCTATGAGCCCTACATCGCCCGTATTATGGCCGGCGAAAAAAGTGTAATGAGTTCCGGAGTGGTGAAGTGGCTGGCCAAAACAGCGGGCACTACAAGTGGCAAAAGCAAACTCATCCCAATTACTTCCCGGATCATTCATCGTAACCATGTTCGGGGTGTTTTTTTCAGCCTTTCAAAAATCCATCAAATCCATCAGGATTTTCATCTTTTGAACCATAAAACACTATTGCTTCCCGGAGGTATTTATGAAACCTTACCAGTTTCGGGAATCACCATTGGCGATATATCCGCCATTATGGCGCTGAATGTCCCCTTTCTCTATCGCTCCTTTTATGTCCCTGATTTGAAAACGCAGACACGTCCTGACTGGGAAGGAAAGTTGGAGCAAACCGTCCGACAAATCATTCATGAAGATGTAGGAACGTTAAGCGGGGTACCCACCTGGCATCTCGCTACCTTACAAAAAATGATGCATCATGTTTCTTTTCATAAACTAACAGACGTTTGGAAAAACCTCCGACTCTTTATTCACGGCGGAGTGAGCTTTGAGCCTTATCGGCAACAGTTTGAAGAAATAGCAGGTCGAACCGATTTTATCTTCTATGAAGTCTATAATGCTACTGAAGGCTTTTTTGGTATTCAAAAAAACAGCACAGGGGGAGATCTTTTGCTTTTGACTGAAAATGATATTTTCTATGAATTTATTCCTCTAAGAAAATACACTACCGGAAATCTTGAGGCTATCCCCCTTTCGGAAGTTGAAATTAATATTCCATACGCCTTGCTTATCACAGCTTCCAATGGGTTAGTGCGTTATGTGGTGGGTGACGTGCTGACTTTCACAAATCTTCATCCCTTTTCTTTTCGCATTACCGGCAGAACACAGGAATATATCAATGCTTTTGGAGAAGACCTCCTGCTTGCTAACGTAGAAAATGCACTGATGAAAGCCTGTCAAATCTCGTCTTGCTCAGTGAAAGAATATACCGTGGCGCCTTTCTATATCAACATGCAGTCTAAGGGGCGAATTCAATTCCTCATTGAGTTTTCAAAAGCGCCTGAAAATCTCAAAGATTTTGAACTTAACTTAGACGAACAACTCAAACGGGAAAACTCAAACTATGCCCAAAAAAGAAGTAACAATTTGGCGCTTGCCCCTCTGGAACTCCTCTCTGCTCCCGAAGGAACATTCTACCGATGGATGTTCGCACAAAATAAATTGGGCGGCCAAAATAAAGTCCCCAGGCTGGTGAATGGCAGAAGGGTGATGGAAGAATTATTACAAGTTATCGAACAAAATATATCATGAGCATTAAAAATCGGGCAGCCTGATTTGTTCAGGCTCACTTTTTGCCTCCTGCGTATAGAATCATTGCGTATAGAATCATTTTATTGGACAATCATCTTTTCAGTTGCATTACTGTCCCCTGTAGATATCTTGACGAAATATATTCCTGGAGGCAATAGATGATTGACATGAATACTCAATGTTTGAACAGAAGTTTCGGTCTCGCCGTCAAAAATTTCTGACATGACCTTTTGCCCGTTTAGGTCATAGATTTGTACATTTATTTTGTCGGAAGGATGAGTGATGCCCAAATAAATGTCTCCTTGAGTTGGGTTGGGATATAAGGTAAACCTACTTTCATTTTTCATTGTTACAGAAACAATATTAGAGTAGGTGTATTGCCCATCAAAATCTGTTTGTTTCAACCTGTAATATGAGGTTCCGTAAAATGGATGTTCATCAGTGAATTCATAAGCTATTTCGGTGGTGCTGTTTCCAGCGCCTTCTACTTGACCAGCTTCTTCAAAGTGGACAGCGTCTTCACTTCGCTCTAGCGTAAAATAATCATTGTTAATCTCGAGTGCTGTCGTCCATTTTGCTTGAACAAAATTATTCTGAGGCATCGCATTAAACGATACCAACTCAATCGGCAATGCGTGGAGAGTATATCCTCCAAGGGTAAAAGGGCTAAATGAGTTAACGTATCCGATAGTTTGAATGCTTCCCTTGCCGCCCAAATTACAAGAAGAACCACTGACCACTTTGGCCGGCTCATCTATCCACTGATTGTCTTTCCAGTGAGCAACAGTAATATGGTCACATTCCCATCCATCCGATTGAATAACATCCTCCCAGAATAAAGTTAGTTTTATCGAATCGCTGGATATTTCCCGGCTCACATTCCAGTATTCGCGATCGCTGATGTTATATAATGGAGGAACTATAGGTGTCAGGTTGGAATATGCCCTAGGGAAATATTCGGCTGTAACTTCAGTCAAGCTATCGCTGATTTCGCTGATGCCCACTCTTCTCCATCTTCCTCCTCCACCAATGGGAAATACAAAATCATCGTTGCCTACTTTAACCATCGGGCCATTGATATAGGCTATGTCAGAGCCGCCGGAAGCCGTAGAACCATTGAGCATGATGAGTTTTTGTTCCGTAGTTGTAGTTAACAGCCCTTTGGCTAAAATAAGCGCATCGCTCACTATGGCAGAAGCAGAACCACTCAGGCTCAGAGTGACCCCCGAGGGGTTATTTATTTCAAGCGCATTAAAGGTGGTGGATGTATTTCCTTTAATCTTTTGGGGAACAAGGCCGGAAAAAATGGCTAATCCGGTCGTACTATAGGTGCCACCGTTATTTTCCCATCCTGCTGTATCGGTAATAGAAATAGTGTTGCCTCCATCGGCTAATGTCCCGGCGGAGAGCGTAATACCCCCTGTGTGCAAATCGTCATTCAACGTTGTAGTAGCCGAACTGGCATAAGTAAATATCCCACCTACGGTTAATTCCATATTATTAATCAAGGTTGAAGATCCTTGGACTGTAAAATTACCATCAATATTTGCCACACCTGAAATATCGTAGGGACGGCTGCCGGTAAATTTAACATGGTGGTAGCGGGCAGGAGCCAAGGTGGCCGTGTTTGCGGTTTGGTTGATTGTGACCGTACCGCCAGAAAGGTTGAAATCACCCGTTAATCCCGGATAGGTTCCGTTGGTGCTGCGCTGCAATTTTAATTCACTATTCCCAGTCATGTTCAAATCAGCAGACCCGGTCAAAACGTAGGTGATCATATCCAAAATGGAAGAATCCTGAATGGTAACTGCATCATCAATCGCAATATTTGCAGGAAGAGATTTTGTTCCTGAGTTGGAAGTCACGAGGCGATAGTATGTACTGGCAGGAGCCTTGATGGTTTGTGAGCCAGTGCCGCTATATTTTACTGTATTGGGGCTGGATGAAACATTCAGAGTACCGGTGGTCAGCAGACTTCCGGTTACCTCAAGTGATGAATTCGCCGCATTAAGCCAGGTAGAACCGGCAACCGTACCGGTAAGGTTGCCATATATTTTAACGGTGCCATAATTAGTCATCGTTTTAGCGCCGGTGATAGCAAATGTTACAGGGGTGGCTGCAGAACCTATGGTCAGATTAGAACCAACAGATATTTCTCGGTTATTGCTCATATTAAAAGTAGAAGTTCCGGTACTGATGAAAGCCCCGTTACCACTTAATACAGTGCTACTACCACTCAAACTTACTGTAGCGGTACTCACCACGATGGTTCCGTCAATCATGCCATCTCCCACAAGGTTCAATGTCCCGGAGGTTTGAGTATATATAGCTGCTGCCGGAATGTTAAGATCTCCGTTGATGGTGATGGTTCCTGTACTGGTTGTTGCAGATGTTGAATCAAGATACATACCGCCTGTAATCGTCCAGGAACTGCTATTATTGAATGTGCCGGTACCGGAAAGACGAATATCCCGATTCACCGTTAAGGTAGCAGTTCCATTGTCTTTCAGCGTTCCTCCCGAATTGATTTCGATATAATCTATCGAAGCGTTTGAAGTGATGGTAACGGTATGTCCGCTATTGATAATGGCATATCCGGTACCGGAAGGCGTACAATCACAACTGGCTCCAGCTCCACCGGGAGTATAAGACCAGGTTCCAGCTCCAATTGTTACGTCATTCCAATTGCCGGTCTTGCGCGAAAAGTAAAACTGGCGAAGAGGAGTGCTGGCAAGATTTTTACTTCCTATTACCCAAACATTGTTCAAGTCAGCAACCGTTAGCAAGGTTCTTTTTACGGTAGGGTTAATCACCGTACCGGTCGTTGCCGCGCTGGTTCCTGCCGAACCCATAGTGGCACCCGTATAGGTTTCTAACTTCAAATCAGTAGTAACTCCAGCATTCATAAAACCGGTGAAATACATATCTATCTTGTAGGTTCCTCCTGCTAAGTCTGAAGTGGAAAGAGTAGAGTTCATATCCGAAATGTCCTGGATGTTGTGACCTTCATTATCCGTATAGGTAACCAAGGTGATGGAGGTAGCGCTCACGTGGGTTGCCATCACATATCCGGCAGTGGTGGGGCTTACTGTGGTATTAATAGCGATCGGACGATAATCGGTAGAGGTGCCAATCGGAAACAATCCCAAGTAAGCGCCTGAACTACTGGTAATGGCAGAAGCAGGAAACCATCTCTTCCAAGTGCCCCCGTAAGCAATTCCGGCAGTACGGGTCAATGAGGCAGATGCATTATCCCCCAAGGTCAAAGTATTTCCGTTCAAATTAATGCCATGTCCACCCATGGTAAATAAGCTAGTAACCATAATATTGTTTGCAAGAAACAATGTAGCCCCGGTAACCGATGCAGTTAGACTGGAAAAAGTTTCTCCGCCAACTCGAGAGATGGTTTGTATATTGGGGCTGACTGCGTTGAAGTTAGTGATATAGGTACTCGGCACAAAAGTCCCCAAGTCTGTCCAGTTTCCTTTAATATAAATATTACCGCCCAAAGTCATCGTGGCTCCTGAGTTTATCTGGATACTACTAAACGTTATCGCTGCATTAGAAGTGACCGTTCCGTTGCCGGTAAATGCCACAGTGCTGGGATATTTAAAAGTAAATGCAACAGAATTATTAGTAAATCCGGCATAAAAATTAATTGTACAATTTGCTGCGGTGGTAAATATCGGGCTGGTGACTGCGCCTCCGAAATTTAGAGAGGGAGCAGAAGTGCCGTTAAAATTCACCGTGGCCGCACCGGATACTGTTATGGTACCCGAGCCTTGCCCCATGGTTAATGAATTGGCAAAGGTCAATGTACCGGTGGTGACGCTGATTACCTCCGTAGCAACAACGGTATTGCTCATCCAGGTAATATCTCCATTTAACGTAAATGAGCCCGTAGTGACTGCTACCTTACAGGCATAAGTAGTGGTATTAACGGTGCCGGTGAAAATTAGATTCCCATTCAGGATACAAGTGCCGGTGTTTATATTCAGGTAATTGGTAACCGCTGCAGTAGCCTGATTCATGTTCAAATCTCCGTTGATGGTCAATATGGA
This sequence comes from Bacteroidota bacterium, assembly GCA_016722375.1. NCBI lineage: Bacteria > Pseudomonadati > Bacteroidota > Bacteroidota bacterium. The sequence continues at coordinate 319,420 of JADKJG010000005.1, forward strand.
TCCTGTTCCTAATGACAACGTTCGCCCTTTGGTAAACGTAGAGAATGTCAGGTTAGTACAGGTATTGCTGTTATTCATGGTGCATACCACCGTAATAGCAGAAGCAGTGCCCATTTGAAGGGTAGTAAAGGAAGTAGAGGAGGTGCCGCTGATAGTTTGAGCGGTACCGTTTAGAAAAATGGTATCATTTGCGGCATCGAGCGTTCCTCCGTTATTAACCCAGTTCCCTGTCAGTTCAAAACTTTTATTTGTTATAAATGAAGAGCCTGAAGCAAGCGTAAAAACTCCCGCTACTTTTACATACCCTGCTCCGGCATTTAAGGTATCATTCGTGTTGAGCGTCACTTTTCCAAAAGTAATATTGGCGTTTGGAGTAATTGCCCCGTTACCGGTAAAGACTACCGTACTGGTTGAGTAGAAAGTAAGCGTGTTTGTATTGTTGGTAAAGCCTTTGGCAAAGTTGATTGTTGATCCGGCTGCGGTAGTAAATACCGGAGCCGTTGATGCGCCGCCAAAAGTAAATGAGGGTGCAGTGGTGCCGTTAAAGTTAACTACACCGGCGCCGGTTACAGATACGGTTCCGGTGCCATCACCCATCGTTACAGAACTATTAAAGATAAGACTTCCGGTGCTTACCGTAATCACTTCAGTGACTACTGCCGTATTATTCATCCAGGTGACATTTCCGTTCAAGGTAAAAGCTCCGCTGGTTATCCCTATTTTTCCATACTGGCTTGCGGTATTGTCCGTTCCGGTAAAAATGAGGTTTCCGCTCACCAAACAATTTCCTGCATTCACCGATAGGGTGTTGGGATAATTACCTGTATTCTGATTGATGGTTAAATCCCCGTTAATCGTCAAGGTAACACCCGTCGAAATAGTCAGTGTTCGCGCTCGTGCAGCGCTGCTGAACGAAAGACCCGTACACGAATTATTATTGTTCATAGTGATAGCCTTGGTCGCCGCACTGCTTTCTTGTCCTATTTTGATATTTGGAAAAGTCGTTGCAGCCGAGCCGCTAATGATAACACCCGTATTAAAAGTGACCGTCTTGCCGGTAGCACTAAAAGTACCTCCATTATTGGTCCAGGCACCGTTCACCTCTATATCTTTGCGGCAAGTAAACACAGCACCGGAAGACAGTGTAACCAGTCCACCTATAATTACCGTTCCCGCGCTATCGTTTAGTGTGGTTCTGGCGGTTGAATTAAACACCACGGCATACAGCGTAAGGTTGGTGTTTGGTGTAATGCTGCCGGTACTTGAAAAATAGGCCGTGCCTTTAGCTGCCCAACTGGCACTAGTTGTATTCACCGTATAAGAACTTTTGAAATTCACTATACAGGCGGCATAGGTGGTTAACCTGTTATAGTTATCTGTGAAAGAGGAATTAAAATTAACCGTTCCAGCAGCATAAAATGTGATGTATTGGGTGGATGCGGATATTGTAACGGCGGGAGCAAAGGTGAGCACACCGCCTAATCCGATTCTAAATGAATTAGTTCCGGCTGTTCCCCAGGTGCTGAAGGTACCTGAAACATTGACCACACCAGGCCCTGCATCCAGCACAATGGTGCTTGCCCTGTTGTTGGGATTGATGCGCAGATCGCCCGTTATGGTCATACCGCATCCTGCTGTAATAATTTTTAAAGTAGTAGTTCCGGAAGTCGCATCGCTGACATCCAAATTACGACAAGTGAAAACACTATCTATCGTTACCACATTTCCACCGTGAATCACCACATCATCCCCCGAAGCCGGCACGCCGCCCGGGCTCCAGATTGCCGAGTCACTCCAGTTGCCTGTAGCAACAGAGGTTTTAGTAACCGCATAAGTATGGGTGGAGAATAAAAGCAAGAGAAAACCAAACGTGTCTCTTACTAATTGACTCAACCGATACCGGTACTTACTTTTTTTGGGCAATAAACATTCCTCCATAACCATACTCCAAGCCTCTTTGGGCCAACTACGTTTTTTTCCAAAAAATAAATCACCTAAAACTTACTCTGAAAATACCTGACCGTTTCTCAACAACGAGGGGTGGTTGTCAGTTAGGAAGATAGTTCAAAGAGAACCGTAATCGGAGGGAGTATTACGGGTCTTAATACATTATACTCTAAAGGGCAATTAAGGTTTCAACATGTCGTCACTTTATTACAAGCTAAAACTTGTATGCGACATAAAGAATGAAGTATCGAGCGCGCTAAAACTTGTAAACCAAAAGGTGTTCTATTAAACCCGCGCTCTATATAAACTACAAAAGCCTTAAAGACTTTTGCTTCCGGAGGTGGGTCACTCCTAAAGAAGATTTTTCAAAGGTTATCTAAGGACATCCGCGCAAATAATTATTTGCCTCGATAATTCCTGATTTCAACGGAGAGCGCATTGTTTAGAAAGCGGAGGAAATGCTTTGCTATAAACAAAAAATCTTTAGCGGGCATCACCCTTAGCACTTCCTTTAGCGTAAAAATATTGTTCAGATTAATAACTCCACTTTTTATCCAAGCCATATTTATCTCGTTCCGCATCCAATACTTGCTATCGTGGCCCATCTTGTTTAACCATTGAACACCTCCATCATATTTCGACGGCTCAAAGTTGAAGTAGTATGAAAACTTACCGATGATTCGCTGGAAGTTGATGGTTTCTTTATCTCGCAGACTCAGCGAAAGCTTTTGGAGATGGCTTGCTCGAAGCCGGTTGGTGCGCATCAAGTGCGCAATCCCTTCGGTGAAGGGACGATGTTGTACCAATATCTCATTGAAACCCATACCAATTCCCGGCGGAGTCAACATGCCCGCTTCGCCAAAAAACACCACATGATCCAAAGCATAGCGTTTCAATTCTCCCGAAATTATTTTTCCTTCTATCAGCCTTTGCTTCTTCGCATTGGGAAAATATTTTTCGCGCGCCATCTCAAAACTCTGCTTCAGCTTTGAACTATCGCCCACTTCATTTTCAACATTCACGAAGACATAAAAGTTCACTTCCGTCGCCGAGGTGGGATGTATCCCAACATACGTGTTGATCTCATCATTCAAAGGCGCAAAGTGAATCTGATCCGCATTCACATTCTCGGCCAAAAGCGAATATCCATAACACACCCACGAATTGATATGTTTCACGAGCCGATGTTTGCGCAAAATAGGCGAACCAATTCCCGTACAATCAATCAGCAACCGGGCGCGTATATGCTGCTTATCTGCGTGAACCACCACCCCATCCTTATCCGAAGAACACGACACCAGCTTCATCCGCTTTATCTCCCCCTTATTATCCAATATTCGCTTTTGCCATATTTCAAATACCGCCTTCTCATCCACCACAATGCAATCATCCTTCATCTCGTGCCGATGGTTCGGCGACTCATATATTAACGACGAACAACGATTCGCAATTGCCTCTTCCAATCCATAAGTAATCATCCGATCCTCATAACTATACCAAGTAGCCCCCGGAATAGCAGAAAGGCGACGATCAAACACCAACACCTTAAAATCCTTACTCAATTCAGCCGCAACCGACAGCCCCGCCGGCCCCGCGCCAGCTACTACAACATCATAATCATACTTCGCTTCCATATAAAAAATTAAACCCGCTGAGATTGAAAATCAACGAGGCGCAATATTAAAATTGAAAACCAATCCATTCTATGATTTGAATCAGAGACCCGCCGAGCATGGCGGCCTAAACGCACCACATTAAACCTCGCCTGCGCAATAAAATTAATGAGGATGGCGGCAGCCGGGCTTTCGCCTATATCTTTTTCTTAACTCTAAAATATTTTGGAAAGAAAAAGGATGCCGGCTCTATCCCTGCCGCGGGCTTAGCGCTTCTTTAAACAGATTGTCTTTGAGAAACTTTTAATTTATAAACTACAAAAGTCTTAAAGACTTTTGTAGTTGAACTCCGCGACATAGACTGTAACCATAACTGTTCAGAACCTTATATAATGTTATGTAGTACTGGTTGCTTGACCCGTAGGGCCAAAGCCTTTGACAGGAAGATTTCAATCATACTAAGCTAAGCCCTATCGCGGCGACCGATTGTTTCGTATCGTACGTTCCTACGGAACTTAAATGAGCTGCGACTTATTTACTACCAAACATATAGCTCCTACGGAGCTAAAATACACAGACAGCATTTGTTTTGTCATCTTCCCAATACCTTATCATGTCTTACTCTCCGAAATTGTTCTGGTTGGCGCTTCGGTTGCCGGGCTTGCGTAGAAATAGAAACTACAAAAGTCTTTAAGACTTTTGTAGTTTACTCACCTTCCAGCCATTCCCTTCCGCCTTTCTCCTATAGAAATGACCTTTTTTAACCAACATCCGACCTTTTTATATTCAAAAATGACCTTTTATAATTTATAACCGACCTTATCTAATAAAAATCCGACCTTCTACTGGCTCAAAATGACCTTATGTTTTCCAAAATCATTCATAGATGTATTAAAAACGGTCAAACTGCTGTATCCTCGAGGCAGCTTCACCTCCGTTTCGGGAGGAACTATCAAAGGCACGGAAGCCCCCTTCTTTCCTCCATACAAATGTAGTTCAGTTGCTCCCAAATTCTTGAACAAAGAACCCCGTATCACCGACCGCACCCTTCGTTTCATTTTCGGGCGCAGCCTCGTGGTTCGCTCGTGGTGCTTTTTCGGGCTGCTATTCACCACAAAACCCCAATCTCCGAGCGCCTGTGTATTGCCCGTGAATAATTTTTTCAAATAATTGGCCACGCCGCGCAACTCGCCCACCACCGGTTTCCATATTTTATTCCGAAGCTCCGTTTCCTGTTCCTCGTTCTTGGCCGCCTTCATAAAATCTTCGTGCCTATCCAGCGCTTCGCCCACCAAAACACTATCAGCCGCCATATCTATGCCATGCAAATCCAGATATACCTGCAAGGGACGGCTGCCCACCGGATAGGTTTCATGCTTCGTCTTAAAATTAGCAAACACCACCGCCCGTTTCTCGATAGATGCCGGATAAACGATGCGCCCTTTGCCATTCACCGTAATTCCCCAGTTTCCCAATTCGTGTACATTATCCGAAAAAAGATTTTTCAGAAATTGCACCTCGGCGCGCAAGCGTTTCATCACGGGTCCAAACTTCACGTCGCGCAGTTCCCGGTTCTTTTCTTTTTCGCTTTGGCATGTCTGACGGCTTTCGTCACGTGCCAACGCCGCCGTAGCGATAGCGGCCAATACATTCAGGTCAATTTCCTGCTGCAAAAGATAAGGAAGCAACACACTGGCGGGGCCATCCAAATCATGCTTTGCCTTTATGTTCTTCAATAAAGTCAATTGCTCTAAAAATCGGTTTGGCGTGATGACCCGGCTCATATCAAATATGGTTTTTAGCGAAAGCAGGGCTAAAATAAAAAGAAATATTTTTTCGCGCTACACACAACGGAACTTGTATCAACCCCGTCTTGACTTGTATATTTGCTAAGCGATTAAATAAGAAGCCGAAAATCGAAACATTTAGTCCTGTTTTTCGCTAAAAGAATACAGAATAGTTATCCTCGTTGAAAGGAAAATTTGGTAAAATCAAAAAGTTTTTACTTTAGACCGTCAATTAAAACCGGAGAATGAAAAGAATTATACCCACGCTGCTATTGTCACTGACGCTTTTCTGCGCCTCAGCACAGGACCCGCACTTATCGCAATTCTATATGGCACCCATGTATTTGAACCCGGCATTGACGGGGGCTTTTGATGGCTGCTATCGTTTAACAGGATTATTCCGCAGCCAATGGGGCTCGGTGTTGCGCAGCGAGCAGGTGCCGATGTATCGCACCTATACCTTCTCTGCCGATTTCCGCACCAACCGCGGCTTTGGAAAGAAAGATGCCTTTGGTTTTGGCGCTCATTTCTTGAGCGATAAAGCCGGTGAATCCCGCTTTGGTTATACCATCGGAGGTTTGGGTCTGGCTTATCATAAATCATTAAACAGTAAAGGCACCAACTATCTGGCACTGGGATTCAGTTCACAGATTTTTTATCAAAGCATTGACTATTCCCGATTACAATTTGGCAGTCAGTGGGATGGAAACAGCTACAATGCCTTGTTGCCTACCAACGAATTTTTGGTGGATAACAACAAACTGTATTGGGACGTGAACGCCGGTTTGCTTTGGTACATGAAATTGAGCAAAAGGACGAATGTGTATTTAGGAGCTTCGGCATATCACATCAACCGTCCGAACATTTCTTTTCTCGGCGACCGCAATGTTCGCCTCAACATGAAATTTGCCGGTCACGGAGGAATTATTTTTCCGATAAAAGGAAGATTTGATCTACAGCCGAAATTTATCTTCATGATGCAGGGAAAATCTATGGAGTTGATGATTGCTACCGATGTTCGCGTACTCTTTGAAGAAAGAGAACCGAATGGAGCAGCCTTCCGTTTTGGCGCGATGATGCGCTTGGTGGGCGGCGACGCAAGTGCCCCTTGGAAAGACAAAGCTATCAATGCAGAATCCGTAGTGCTGACTGCCGGAGTAGATTGGTTAGGTTTTAATTTGGGATTAGGTTATGATATTAACGTCTCTAAACTAATCAGCGGCACTCGTTCTTACGGTGGATTTGAAATCGGCCTTACCTATATTGGCAAATGCAAGAAGAGAGGACCTTCGACCATCTACTGTCCAAAGTTTTAGTTAAATAAAATAAACAGATAGAAGGGCGTCCCAAGGGGTGCCCTTTTTTTATTTACGTTCGCGATATGTATTTTGAAACGATAGACTTTCTGCTGTTGCCTCTTTATCTTGGCCTCTTCTATCTCATCGCTTTCCAGATCCGAAAACGCAATGCACACGATCCGGTATATCAACGCAACTTCATCCGAGGGTTAAACTACAAAATGGGGGGCGCGCTTGGCTTTTCCTTCATCTATATCTTTTACTACGGCAACGGCGATGCCATGAGCTTTTATAACGCTATGAAGCCTCTTTCTAAATTGGCCTTCAGCCAACCGGATCGCTATTTCAGTTTTATGACCTCCTGGAATGAACTCTATCCACCTGAATGTGCTTATCAGGCCAACCGAATGGTAGTAGCTTATATATTGCGCGGCACTGCCAGTCTGACGGTTATTCGGCTGGGCTCCATCATCAGCATATTGAGTTTGAATTCCTTTATTGTCTGTAATATCATGTTTGGGTTTGTCAGCTACCTGTTTGTCTGGCGGGCATTCCGTCTTTTTGTGTCTCTATATCCAAAACTTGAAAAAGATTTTGTCATCGCTTTTCTCATGGTTCCATCAGTTGTTTTCTGGGGTTCCGGTGTCGGGAAAGATTCTATCATGCTCGGAAGCATCATGCTCTTCTTCTGCACTTATTATGACCTGGTTATCCGAAAAAGAAAAATTATTCGAAACCTATTCATGCTGATGATAGTGGTTTATATCATATCACAGATTCGTGGGTTTTTGGTCTATACCATTGCCCCGGGCTTGTTGCTTATGACCGCAGTCTATTATCGAAATCTATTTAAAAGCGCTGTGGTTCGTTTTGTTGCTTTGCCAGTATTTATAGGTATTGGTTTAGTAGGCTCGCTTGTTTTTGTGGAACGTTTTGGCAACATGGTAGAGTCGTACAGCATGGAGAGTTTACAAAAAAAGGCGGAGGGCTTTCACAGTTGGCATACTACCCTGGGAGAAACACAGGGCGGTTCGTTTTATTCGCTGGGCGATGATGTGGACTATAGTGTAGCGGGTATCATGCGCAAGGCTCCACTGGCATTAGCTATCACACTTTTTGGCCCCTTTGTGTGGCAGATAAAAAATGTGGTGATGCTGGTTTCTGGAATCGAAAGTTTGATTTTCTTATACTACTTCTCTACAGTTTTTATAAATATCCGGGTATATCGAGCCTTTAGTGTGTTGTCGAAAGACCATATTGTCATGTTCTGTATCCTTTTTATTGTTGCCATCGGTATTGCTGTAGGAATGACCAGTTTTAATTACGGAGCTTTGGTTCGTTACAAAATCCCCATTTTACCTTTCTTTGTTGTGTTGATTTCGGTAACAAGATACCGAATCAAGTATGGATAATCTTTTTAAAGCAGAAGCATGATTCACGTTACTAGGTCTTTTCTTCCTCCGATTGAAAAATACCAAGCCTATCTCCAGGAGATATGGCAGCGCGCACATCTGACCAACAACGGACCAATTTTGACGGAGTTGGAGGAGAAGTTGAAACATTACTTTCAGGCAAATCATTTTTTATTTCTGAATAATGGTACTTCGGCTTTACAAATCGCCATAAAAGGTTTAGAGTTGAAGGGGGAGATTATTACGACGCCGTTTTCGTACGTTGCCACTACGTCTTCCATTGTTTGGGAGAATTGCAAACCGGTCTTTGCAGATATAGATGAAAAGACCTTAACTATCAGCCCCACTGAAATTGAGCGATGTATTACCGCTAAGACATCTGCTATCCTCGCTACCCATGTTTATGGTATTCCTTGCCATATTGAAGCCATTGAAAAAATAGCCAAGAAGTATAACCTGAAGGTAGTCTATGATGCGGCGCACGCATTTGGTGTTAAGTATAAGGGAGTTCCATTGGTGAACTATGGCGACGCCTCTACACTCAGTTTTCATGCGACTAAACTATTTCACACAGTTGAGGGTGGTGCCATCATTACAAATGATGAACAGAACGCCCACCGATTCTCTTATATGCGCAATTTTGGACATAAAGGACAAGAAGACTTTTGGGGTTTGGGAATTAACGCAAAGAACTCTGAGTTTCATGCCGCAATGGGTTTGTGTGTATTTCCCTATATTGAAGAAATAATCAAGAAGAGGAAGGAATTGTCAGAACAGTATGATGAACTGCTTCTATCCGGAGGGCTAAATATACGGAGGCCCGAAATACCTGCTGAAACAGAATACAATTATGCGTACTATCCTATTGTTCTTGAAAACGAAAAGACTCTGCTGCATATTCGTGATGCATTGAATGCTGAGTTTATCTATCCTCGTCGCTATTTTTATCCCAGTCTTTCAACGCTTAATTACGTCAAGAAATACAGCGTCCCGGTCAGCGAAGATATTTCCAGAAGAGCCTTATGTTTACCTCTTTACTTCGAGTTGGAAAACGAACAGGTTAAACGCATCTGTCAAATAATTCGTCAGGTTATCCGGTTCAAATCCTAACAAAACAAAATGCTCAAAGTCCACAAACTTACTTTTAACCCTTTTATGGAAAACACCTATTTGGTTTCTGATGAAACAAAGGAATGTGTCATCATAGATCCGGGCTGCTCTAATGAAAAGGAAAAAGCAGAACTGGTTGAAGGAATCGAATCCCTTGGTTTGAATCCGGTTCGTTTGCTAAACACACACTGCCATATTGATCATGTTCCGGGAAATAAATTTGTTTTTGATAAGTATGGCCTATTACCTGAAATTCATGAGTTGGAGTTGCCGCTATTGCGCAGCGCACCGGAATACGGAAAAATGTTTGGCTTTTATTGTGAATCTTCGCCATTGCCCAAAATATTTCTAAAAGAGCCGGACATAATCAAGTTTGGGGAAAGTTCCTTTCATGTACTTTTTACACCGGGTCACTCTCCGGGAAGCCTTTCATTCTATAACGAATCCGAAAAGCTCCTCTTTAGCGGCGATGTATTGTTTTATGGAAGCATAGGCCGTTATGATTTGCCCGGATCTGATGGTACTGTTTTATACAAGACACTTACTGAAAAAATGATGGCATTGCCCGATGATGTGAAGGTTTATTCAGGACATGGGCCCGAAACATCCATTGGATTCGAACGACTGAATAATCCGTTTATACAACAGGGATTTCTCGCCTAATCCATTCCTTGGCTATTTATAAAGTTTCTTCTCTTTCATTTCAGAAAGGCTCTTTTCATAAGCAACTGTTTCTAAGGGTTGCGTCATTACCCAGTCAGCTAATTTTTGTATCCCTTCTTTAAGTGAGACTTTTGGCTGAAAACCAATGGCATTTTTAATAGCGGAAATGTCGGCGTAGTTGTGCCGGATATCTCCTGCTCTGTAATTGCCCGATACAAAATACTCAGGCTTTTTTTCGTATGCCTCGGCTAAGTATTGAATAATATCTAAAACAGAAACTGCCTGACCCAAGCCGACATTAAAGATTTGATTGTTTGCGTTTTCATCCTTCAAAGACTGAATAATGGCGTCACATATATCATCTACACAAATAAAATCACGGCTTTCTAAACCATCTTCAAACACGTTCATCTTTTTATCTCCCAAAATCAAACTTGAAAAAATAGAAAGTATTCCTGTATAAGGATTTTTCAAAGACTGGCCCGCACCATATACGTTCTGAAAACGAAGGATGGTATAAGGAATCTGCATAGAGCCACAGGCGATTTTTACTAATTCTTCTTGATAATATTTTGAAAGCCCGTAAACCGACACAGGTTTAACCGGCGATGATTCATCGGTTGGCAAAGGCGCTAATTGACTATTGCATATCGGACAAACAGGATTGAAAATTCCAGACTTCATTTCCGCATCGTTTCTCTGTCCGGGGTATTGTACTCCATGCGTGGCACAAGTGTATTTACCTTCGCCATAAACAGCTCGCGAGGACGCCACTACTACCTTTGCCACATTTGATTTGTGTTTTGAAACAGCCTCCATTAACACAGCAGTTCCCATACAGTTGACATCGGTATAGTTCCTTATCTGGTACATGGATTGACCGGTTCCGGTTTGGGCCGCCAAGTGAATGATGGAATCGGCTTTGGAAACAAGAGTTTCAACCAAATCCTCATTGCGAACATCACCAACGATAAAATTGGTGTTTTTCTTAAAATATTCAATGTCGGGATTCAGACCATGAATTTGCTTGTCCAGATTATCCAATACTGAAATTTTTAATTCTAGAGTCCCCCCTAGTTTTTCTATCAACCTTTTGCCGATAAAGCCAGCACCGCCTGTGATTAAAATATTCTTCATTCTGCTTTTAATATTATTCAAAATCTCCTCAAAATATACATCCCCTAATCCAGATACCCCAACAATCCGCAATTATAAAGAGTGGTATCTAAGACTACTAATTTCTTTGCTTAAAACTCCAGTTTTTCGTACTTAAATTTTAATTATCGCGTCAGAAACAGTTGTTTCAGGCGCAGAAATAGTTATTTCCGCTCCGATAACAATTGTTTTCAGTGTAAAAATTGAAGTTTTTGATTTGAAAGCTTGAGTTTTTAGAGCGATAACTCAAGCTTTTGCTCCGATAACTTGAATTATCACCTTGGAAACTCGAGTTTTACATAATGATCCGCCAAACCGTCAATTAAATATTAATCGCTATGGGGCTGAGTATAGAAAAACCATAAATAGAGCGGAAAATTCGCTAATCACCGCTGAATTTGGTGTTAATCTGATGTTCCAGTTTAATCCAATTTGCAGGAACAAAATTAGAATAGTTAATTTCGGTAGTGTTGAGCCAGTATTTCGGAGCAATTACAATTTTTGAAGGGCTATTGCTCAACCATGCAGCCCACCAAGGATAAGTACTGTTTGGTATGATATGGTGCTTGCAACTAACCATAAGTCTGAAATCTTCGTAGAAGTCAGGGTAATTGTGCTCCATGATTTGGTAGCTATGCTTACTTCGGAAATGATTTTTTAACCACTGGTTGTCATCAGAAAATATATAGAAAGTGGGAGCATCAACTTTGGCCGCCATTTCATCCATGGCGTTGTAGTAATACTCTTCACCACAGGTTCCGTGTAAAGGATTGTTTAAAAAATTAGTTCTCCGAACGCTGATACAGACCGAATTGCTGTTCTGCATTTTAGTGATAAGTTCTATGTTAATGTCTGATGGTCTGTTTAATAATGTAAATTCATACCTTAACTGAGCTGATACGTTTTTGAAATAGCGCTCATCAGTAAAATAACCTTCTACATACGTGTTATCTAAAATATTCAACAAGGCGTAATCAAATTCATAATTCTTCTCTTTAATCTGAAACTTGTGATTTGCTGGTGCCCATCGTAATCGGTATTGGTTTTTCAATTTTTGAATCAGGTTCTTCCCTTTTGGATAAATAACCTGCTCTATCTCTGATTTGTCTGCCTCGACGGCAGATATTCTAAACCGGTTGAGTCCGAAATCTCTTTTGTATTTATATCCCCACTGCTCAACTTCGGAATGTTTTTCATAATAGGTAGTGTCAATTTTCAAAGCCGTTTTCAACTCATAGGCTCTGGCAAAACCATAAGCATATTGAAACATTTGATTTCCTAATCCCTGAAAGATGCGAGTGACAATCATGGTTTAAGTTTGCCTCACTAATCCCTTTTTCGAAAGATAGTGCTCTACCTTATAAGTTACCCAGACGCCAATTTTTTTCAGCCATGCACTATTCAATTTCCACAAGGGGTTTCCTGTGATATAATGATAATAACGGTGCCCCCTATAAGTAGAATATGGATTATCAAATCCCTTTCCCTCTAAAATTCCAATTTCTTGATTCGAAAGCCATTTAGCCACGGGCAATGATAATTGATCGCGCCGGCTGAACCAGCGAACATGCTTCCACCATGTTTTTTGCAGCTCACTTCCATCATACTCATGGAGATTTTTCACGAGCATCGTTGTTTCGTACACTCCATTCTTGCGAGGATATTTCAATATGAAGCCATAGTAGATAACCTGAAGTGCAATTCTTAAAGGGCTGTCCTTCCCCATCTCAATGCACTGTCGAGCTTCGGGATAAATGCAGATATGCCCATGTCTGAAAGTGGCTAAAGAAAATTTTGCGGAGAATGAAATAATCTTTTCAATTTGGGATGCATGAATAACTACGCTCGAGTCATGCCATATAGCAACATCATATCCCGACAGTTCTGGCGCCCCGCAAATTTTAAAATACCTTGCATTTTTCGTTACGTCTGAAAACCTTCGGCTAACTACTTGCATTTTGTAATCTATACTTCTTAGCTCAGGATTATCGGTGATACAATAAAAATCAATATGCGAAAGATCTATCTTTTCAGGGTTATGAATTATCGGGGCATCATCCTTGTCACCGAAAATAGCGGTGTAAATAACAACCTTCTTATTCATTAGGTCAGAGATTCAAATTGATTTTCGGACTAGCTACAATCCAACGATTAAGGGGGTTTCTATCTTCATCGAGCGCGGCAACCTTACTGGCAATGTCCAAATTGTTGAACGCCTTCTCTTTTATTAGAGATGCTCTTGATTCAAGCGACATTTGTTCCACAATTTTCACTTCAAAATTTTTCTCAAGAATGTTGCGAATATTAGTGGTAGTGCCGGGAACCATGTGGTCGTGAGTCTCTATAAGTATGTCACTTTTCAGAAACTTTTGAATATTGGCCTGACTAAAAATTACATTTTCGAAACCTTCGCAGTCACAGATAACAAGTCCTTTAAATGAGCTGTTCAACTTATCAAGCTCCTCTACATCAAATCTGCCTAGTACTTCTACATTCTCTGCATTATTGATTGCGCACAACTTTCTAAATAGTTTCCGAGTATGATAACTCTCTTCATAGCTATAAACTGGAGTGCTGGGAAATGCTTTGCTAAATACAATTGAATAGAGCCCTTCGGCTGCACCAATATTTAAAACATAATCATACTTATTTTTCAAAAATCGCTCTAAGTCTTCTTTGATTTCAATCTCATATACTCCAAATAGTTTTTGTGCAATTCCTGCCTGTAGGTCTGCCACACTTTCTATCCTGATGTTTTGAAATAGTCCTGATTCAATAATCGGTCGACCAAATACCGGATGATGGTTTGTAAGTTTTAAAAGTGTTTCCTTCACATAATTATTTACAAAGGCAACTTGTTTATCTCGATTTTCCTTTTCCGTTTGCCAAGAAGGACAAAAAGTTTGTAATAAGTTCAGAGTAGAAAGAAGGCTTTCTGATGTGGCTCTCATCCAATCTTTAGCTTGCAATGTTTTTGATTCGTTCATATTCATTAAATAACGGTGGACGGTATTTTCATGTTAAGTAAGCCGGGTGTTTTACCATACCAGTTTAAATCATGGTTCTTGTAATCTTCAATTACGGTAAAAATCAACTTGTCATAAATGGTATGAATAGTTTGGGACTTATCCAAAACGTAATTAAAGCTAATCTTATATTGACTTTCATTCAATAGGTGTGCAGGAATTGAAAATGTCACCTTTTTGGTCTCATCCGGATTTGTGCCAAATGAAGCACTGGAAGCCTGCAACAAGTGAATATCTGAGATTGTTTTTAGCTGAATATTAAAATGAAACTCACGTATTTTTTTTCCAAAATGCAACTCAACTTCCACTTGAACGGGGTCACTGTTTTTAATGACCGCCTCATTAACTATTCGTGCGTTTACCAATCTAATTCCATCTTTCTGGTCTTCTATAGCGTCTCCTGTATAGTATAATGTGTCAGTCTGAACATCTGGCTTATTCAGATAGATATTTAAAGCCTTTTCCGTTTCACCGTTATATTCAACAGCGCCATTAACCATATATATACTTCTTGGACATAGACTGGCAACAGCCTTCATATTATGACTCACAAAAAGCACGGTTCTGCCTCTGCTGCTCACATCCTTCATCTTGCCTAAACACTTTTTTTGAAAATCCGCATCTCCAACCGCTAATACTTCGTCTACGATTAAAATCTCCGGCTCCAAATGAGCTGCTACTGCGAAAGCAAGACGTACATACATCCCGGAGGAATATCGTTTTACCGGCGTATCAATATATCTTTCCACTCCGCTAAAGGCCACTATTTCATCAAACTTTGATTTGATTTCTGATTTGGACATCCCCAATATTGCTCCATTCAGAAAAACATTTTCACGACCAGTAAGTTCCGGATGAAATCCGGTTCCTACTTCCAACAGTGATGCAATCCTGCCTTTCACCTTAATACTTCCTTTAGTAGGCCCAGTGACCTTAGAAAGGATTTTCAACAATGTGGATTTGCCGGCACCATTTCTCCCAATTATCCCCAACACCTCCCCTTCCTTTACTTCAAAATTGATGTCCGATAGTGCCCAAACATATTCGCCGTTAGTTGTTTCGTCACGCTTATTGACACCAGTTATCTTTTCATATGGATCTTCTTTACCTAGAATCCGATGAAACCAACGATTAATATCATTAGTTAATGTACCTGAACTTACCAGACCAAGTCTATATTGTTTAAATAAATGTTCTACCTGAATTACAGTATTACTCATAAAATCAAACTGTGTCCATAAAGCTTTTTTCCACCTGATTAAAAACTACTACCCCAACTATTAAAACAATGAAGGTAAATAAGGTTGCATATCCCAAACCTACAATATCAAACTGGCCGATACCAAATATTGAATGGCGGAACGATTCAATAATTGGTGTTAAAGGGTTTAAAGAAATGAACTGTTTCATTTTCCCAGTGGTATAGCTCAAAGGATATATCACCGGAGTTGCATAAAGCAGCAACTGAACACCAAATTGAAGTAAAAATGCAAGATCCCTATACTTGGTAGTCAAAGACGAGAAAACAATCCCAAGCCCAAGTCCTAATAGGGCCATGAGAACAATAAGAAAAGGCAAAGAAAATAAAGTCACATTAATATTTAATCGGGTGCCTTCAAAAACCATATAATAAACTAACACCGCCAGTAGTAAGCTACCTTGGATAGCAAGTTTAATTAGGTTGGAGAAGATGATAGAAATAGGAGAAACCAAGCGGGGGAAATAAACCTTGCCGAAAATTCCTGCGTTTACGACGAAGGTGTTGGAAGTTTTAGTAAAGCAGTCTGAAAAATATGTCCAAAGAGTTATCCCTGATAAATAAAACAACACCGGCGGAACCCCATCGGTCGGTATTTTGGCAATTCGATTGAATACGAATAAAAAAGTGAAGGTTGTAAAAAGCGGTTGAATAAATAACCAAAGTGGACCCAAAATGGTTTGTTTATAAACCGAAACAAAATCTCTCCTGACGAATAATGCAATAAGATCACGATAGTGCCAAATCTGACTCAAATTAATATCAAATATCCCTCGACGAGGCGCTATCACCTCAGTCCAATTACTTTCAATTTTTTCTATAGACTCCATATCTCCTTCTTGAACCGACGAATATATCAAGTGTCATTAAGAATTATAGGAATAAGGGCATTTTAGATATAAATAATACCAGCCAGCACCGTAAATTTCATTTGGATAAGGACAATTATTTCAATCTTTGTGCAATCACCATCCAATCCCAAGGATAGGGAGCGCCCATCCATTTAGGTGAATTATTGAATTCCGTCATTCTCGAAAACGTCGAAAATCTTCTGGCTGAGTTGCGGTGCTATTGTGTTCCAATATTTCTTATCCATAATGAATTCTGTAAAGAAGATAATTCAATGCCTTTCACGTATCAATTTGAAGAAATGAAAGGGAGAGACTGAATCGTTTCCGGTGGATAACAAATCTGTTTCAGTAAAATTCATTCGGTTTGATTATCCTTAGAATTCAAAATTTTATTTTCGCCCTATTAATTAATTGGAACCTCGTTCTGCTTCAGAACGGGGTTAAATCTTTTTATGAATATTGAAGAATTACTAAAGGCATATTGCGAAAGCGAATCGGTTAAGCGACTTACCAGTCAATTAAGCGCTAATGGTGGTCTGAAAAGGAATATCCATCTTAAAGGCCTGCTCGGCTCTCAGGATTCCTTCATCGCAGCAGCAACTTTCAAATCATCAGAGTTCAATCATTTCTTCATCTTGCCGGACAAAGAAGAAGCAGCCTATTTTCAGAACAACCTGAAAAACATTTTGAATGGAAAGGACATTTTCTTTTTCCCCGATTCATTTAAACGACCGCAAGATTTTTCGGAACTCAACAATAATAATATTCTGCTTCGCACAGAAACGGTGAATCGCATCAGCAATTCTAGTTCAAGAGCCGAAATAGCGGTGTCATATCCCGAAGCCATGATTGAAAAAGTGGTAAAAGCAGATGAACTACAACAACAGACCCTTCGCATGAAGGTGAATGAAAAGTTGGATATTGACTTTGTTATTGACCTGTTGGTGGAGTTTGAATTTGAAAGGGTGGACTTTGTTTATGAACCAGGTCAATTCAGTATTCGCGGAGACATCGTGGATATTTACTCCTTCGGCAATGAGTTTCCTTATCGCGTTGAGCTATTCGGAGAAGAAATAGAAAGCATCCGCACTTTTGACCCATTGACACAGCTTTCTGTTCGCAAAATTGCTTCGGTATCCATCGTGCCCAATATTCAAACGCATTTTGGCAATGAGAAAAAACATCGCTGCTCGAAATTTTTCCACCGAACACTGTCATTTGGATAAAGGACACGCAACTGCTTGCTGAAAAGATGGAGATGGCCTTAGATAAGGCTGCAAAATACAAACAGAGTATTGGTCATGCTTCGCTTTCAGAGAAGCATCCTCTGAATGAGGGAAAGCCGGGAGATGTTTTTCTGAACTGGAGTGATTTGCTCAAAGGGATGCAAAACTTTCATCTGATTGAATTTGGCAGACAATCTTTTTTCAAATCAGAAGACAACATCTCCTTTCATTCCCGTCCGCAGCCTTCTTTCAATAAAAATTTTGATTTACTCATTTCCAATCTGCATGAGAATACTGAGAAGGGATATTCCAATCTCATTTTTTCGGAAAACGAAAAACAGATGGAGCGTTTCTATGCCATCTTTGAAGATTTGAAGGCTCAGATCAATTGGACTCCGGTTCGCATTGGGATTCACCAGGGATTTATAGATGATGATTTAAAAGTAGCCTGCTATACAGATCACCAAATTTTTAACCGTTATCATAAATACAACCTTCGACAAGGTTTCAATAAAGACAAAGCGCTGCTTCTCAAAACTCTCCGCGAATTGAAGCCCGGCGATTTCGTCACACACATTGATCACGGGGTGGGAGTGTATTCCGGTTTAGAAAAAATTGAAGTGGGCGGACAGCTACAGGAAACCGTCCGCTTGATTTATGCCAGCAATGATATCTTATATGTAGGAATTCAATCGCTGCATAAAATCTCCAAATACGTAGGAAAAGAAGGGAGCCACCTCGCGTCAATAAACTAGGGACTGAAACTTGGTCGAACCTTAAAAAGAAGACGAAGAAAAAAATCAGAGAAATCGCTTTTGACCTGATTCAACTTTATGCCCGCCGCAAAGCCTCTCAAGGATTTCAGTTTTCTAAAGACTCTTATCTACAAACTGAGTTAGAAGCATCTTTCATGTATGAAGATACTCCAGACCAGGCCAAAGCCACGGAAGATGTAAAACGCGATATGGAAAACATATCACCGATGGATCGGTTGGTATGTGGCGATGTGGGTTTTGGAAAGACAGAAGTCGCCGTTCGTGCAGCTTTTAAAGCAGCAGTAGAAGGCAAACAAGTAGCTGTACTGGTGCCGACTACTATTCTCGCTTTGCAGCATTACAAATCTTTCAAAGAAAGACTGGACGATTTTGCGGTGGAAGTGGATTATATCAATCGCTTTAAATCTGGGAAAGAGAAAAAAGAAACGCTTAAAAACTTAGCGGAAGGCAAGACCAACATCATTATTGGAACACATGGATTGGTAGGTAAAAACGTCAAGTTCAAAGACTTGGGACTGCTCATCATAGATGAAGAACAAAAATTTGGCGTGGGCACCAAAGAAACCCTCAAAAACATGAGGGCTCAGGTACACTCACTCACTCTCACGGCCACACCCATTCCCAGAACACTTCAATTCAGTATGATGGGCGCGCGAGATTTATCCATCATCAACACGCCGCCGCCTAACCGTTAGCCCATCACTACAGAGGTTCATGCGCTTGACCCAGACATGATTAAAGAGGCAATTGAATACGAGGTATATAGGGGCGGTCAAATCTTTTTTGTACACAACCGGGTGAAAGATATTGCTGAAGTGAAGCAAATGTTGATGAAAATTGTTCCGCAAGTGGACATTGGGGTAGCACATGGTCAGATGGAAGGGCATCAATTGGAAGAGGTAGTGATGAAGTTTATCAATCGCGAATACGATGTATTGCTTTGTACGAACATTATTGAAAGTGGTATTGACATTCCAAACGCCAACACGATTATCATTAATAATGCGCATCATTTTGGATTGAGTGATTTGCACCAGTTGCGTGGTCGAGTGGGAAGAAGTAATAAACATGCCTTCTGTTATCTTTTTACCCCTCCGTTGAGTACGCTGACCAACGATGCCAGACAAAGACTCAAAACAATTGAGGAATTCAGTGAATTGGGAAGTGGCTTCAACATTGCTATGCGTGATATGGACATCCGCGGTGCAGGTAATTTACTTGGCGCAGAACAAAGCGGCTTTATTGCTGAGATTGGTTACGATGTGTATCACAAAATTTTGGATGAAGCGATTCGCGAACTCAAAACCACTGAATTCAAAGATTTATATAAAGACGAGATGGAACGTTCTCATGATTATGTGCGGGACTGTGCCATCGAAACAGATTTGGAAACGCTCATTCCATCTGATTATGTTTCTAACTCTACGGAGCGGATGTTGCTCTACCGCGATTTAAACGATTTAAAAGATGAGCCGGCCATCAAAGATTTTGAAGAAAAGCTGGTTGACCGCTTTGGGCCCATCCCACCACAAGTATATGAATTGTTTGATGCCATGCGCCTGAAGTGGCTTGCCACTAAACTCGGTATGGAACAGATCATTCTCAAATCAAAGCACCTGCGATGCTATTTTGTTGCTAACCGGGAATCAAGTTTCTATTCCTCCAGCATGTTTGGGAAAGTGTTGACTTACGTTCAGCAACATAAAGAAGGTATTTATCTGCGGGAGACTGAAAAATTCCTCGTACTGAATTTTGAAGGAGTACGTTCAATGAAAGAGGCAGAAGGAAAACTAGAAGAGATTCTTTCGGTGACAGAAAAAAAGTGACTTTGTGTATCGAATGGGCATCTCTCAGGATGAAATGATACAAACACTTTCGATTCGATGAAAAACAGAAAACGTTTGCATTCAAACTCGGACTGTTTTGTACAAAATACTTCCTGTTTGCACCAAAACACATGCTGTCTTGTATCAAACGCCATCTATTTTGACCAAAACAGATGGCGTTTTGGTGCGAATATTTCGCGTTTGTATACAAACGAGAGCTGTTTTGTATAAAACACGAAGAGTTTGCAACGAAACGGCTAAAATGGGGTGTCTACAGACATAAAAGACTACTTAATAGCTGTTTAGGCTATAATAAACACTTGGTATAAGGCTAAAAACTGAAGCCGAAAACATGTCAAAAAGTACATTTTGGGGTAAAAAATGGGCAAAAATCGAAGCATCGTAATTTATAATCAATTCTGCCCCGTCGCCGCCATCATGATTTGCTCCTGAGAGATGGCCTTCCCTATAAATTCGGCGCCCAATTTTCCTTCATGCAGTACTAAAACGCGGTCACTCATACCAATGACTTCGGGAAGGTCGGAGGAAACCATCACCACAGCCATTCCCTTTGACACCATTTGATTCATCAGTTCATAGATTTCGGCTTTGGCGCCTACATCTACCCCACGGGTAGGCTCATCGAGAAATAAAATGTCGGGATTGGTGAGCAGCCATTTACCCAAAACCACTTTCTGCTGATTACCGCCGGAAAGCGTTTTTACTTCCACCTCTGCATCTTTACACCTAATACCGACTTGAATAATTGTTTCCTTGCTTCTTTTGGATGCTTTACTACCTCTTACCAAACCACCGGAGGCCACATCCAATAAGCTCGCCAGGTTTAGATTGGTGTTGATAGATGACTCTGTTAAAAGTCCATGCCGTTTTCTGTCCTCAGGGACTAAGGCAATATAATTTTCAATAGCCTTTTGAGGAACCGTTAAATCATGCACCTTTCCTTTGAGCATCACTTCACCAGATTTTTTTC
Source organism: Bacteroidota bacterium (assembly GCA_016722375.1). Lineage (NCBI taxonomy): Bacteria > Pseudomonadati > Bacteroidota > Bacteroidota bacterium. The sequence goes on from JADKJG010000005.1 coordinate 340,359, forward strand.
CATTCCAGGCACCAAACAAACCGGTGAGCAGTTCCGTTCTTCCCGCCCCCATCAGTCCCGCGATACCTAAAATCTCTCCGCGATAAATATCAAAACTGACATGGTCTATCTTCTTTTTATCTGGAATATCCGGATCGAACAAAGAGAAGTCTTTTACCGACATCAACACTTCTCCTCTTTGAAGATTTCTTTTGGGGTAGAAGTCAGTAATCTCGCGTCCGACCATTTGGGATACAAGTTCTCTTTCAGTAATTTCAGAAACCTTCTTCGTTGCGATGTATTGTCCATCACGCATCACGGTGACACAATCCGCGATGGAAAGTACTTCACCTAACTTATGACTAATATAGACGCAGGTGACTCCTTTGGCTTTCAACTCACGGATGATGCCTAGTAATTTTGAGGTTTCTTTTTCTGAAAGGGCAGTAGTGGGTTCATCCAAAATCAGGATGCGTGCTTTTTTGTTGATGGCTTTGGCAATCTCTACTAATTGTTGTTCTCCAATACCCAATTCCACTACCTGTTTTTGCGGATTGATGTTCAATCCTAATTGTTGAAGCAAGCTGGAAGTGTCGGAATACATTTTATGATAATCAATCACTCCGGCACTGTTTGGTTCCCGTCCGAGAAAAATATTTTCTGCCACGCTCATGTATTTTACCAAAGCAAGTTCTTGGTGAATAACGACTACACCCGCTTCTTCCGCATCTTTGATTCCTGAGAAATTAGTGCGGCTTCCCTCAAACAGAACTTCACCATCAAAACTATGCGCAGGATAAATACCTCCGAGAATTTTAATCAAAGTGGATTTGCCAGCACCATTCTCGCCACATATAGCATGAACTTCTCCCTGCTCCACAGAGAAGGAGACATTCCTCAAAGCATGAACTCCGGAGAAATGTTTGGAAATATTCTTGAGTTGGAGAAAAGCCATTTTTAGTTTGCTGCAACTTTATAAACCTCCTCTTTTTTCTGATAACCATCCTTGATGACTGTTTCCATAAGGTTTGATTTGTCAACGGTAACCGGGGTGAGCAAAATACTCGGGACATCTATTTGTCCATTGTTGACTGTTCTTTTCGCATTCGGAACCGGTTTATTCTGAATCAGCAGGAGGGCTGCTTCTGCTGCGGCTTGAGCCAAGGGCTGAATAGGTTTATAAACGGTCATGCTTTGTGTACCTGCCACCACACGCTGACAAGCTGCCAAGTCTGCATCTTGTCCAGACACCCAAACCTTTCCTGCCAGTTTTTGTTCCTGCAATGCTTGTATGGCACCGCCTGCGGTTCCATCATTGGAAGTGACCACCGCCACTACATCATTATTGTTTTTGGTCAGCGCATTCTCTGTATGTTTCAATGCTTCAATTGGTTGCCAGTCCATCGCCCATTGGTCGGCAACGATTTTGATTTTACCAGCGTCCATCAAAGCCTGTAAAACTTTCAATTGACCTTTACGGACTTGCTTCGCATTAAAATCAACAGGTGACCCTCCAATCAGAATATAATTTCCGGAAGGAGCATGTTCCGCTAAATATTGCGCCTGTAACTCACCCACCTGCTCATTATCAAAAGAGATATACAAATCCAAATCGCAATCGTTGACTATCCTATCATACCCAATCACTTTGACACCGTTCTTATGAGCGTTGTTGACAATCGTAGCAGCGATTTTGGTGTTGTGCGGCACCACTACCAAGATATCTACTCCTTGAGTAATCATATTCTCTGCCTGAGCGATTTGTGTTTCGTCGCTTCCATTGCAACTTTGCACTATCACTTTCGCTCCCAGTTTTTCTGCTGCGGCAACAAAATAATCACGGTCTTTCTGCCAGCGTTCTTCCTTCAGGGTTTCGAGCAACAAGCCAATAACAGGCTGGTTGTTTTTTTCGGCATTGCCATGACATCCTGAAAACAGAATGGTCGTTACTAAGGCAAAGAATAAAACAGATAAGGGCTTGAAAGTTTTATCAGACATAAATGGATTCTTTATTTTGTACAGGAGATAAAGAAAGAAATTTCTAACCCCTTTAACAAAAATGTACTTCCTCGGCTATGATATCGGCAGTTCTTCTGTAAAAGCATCTTTGATAGAAGGTGCTAACGGCAAGTTAATTGCTTCTGCTTTCTCACCGCAGACGGAAATGAGAATATCAGGCCCTAAACCCGGTTGGGCTGAGCAGGATCCGGAATTGTGGTGGGAGCATGTCAAAGCGGCAACCGCAGAGATTCTTTCCCAAAAGACTGTGAATATAGAAGACATCAAGGCCATCGGCATCTCTTATCAAATGCACGGATTAGTTTTGGTGGACAAAAATCAGAAAGCGCTCCGTGCCGCTATCATCTGGTGCGACAGCCGTGCCAGCGAAATTGGTGATAAGGCTTTTACTGAAATTGGCGAGAGCAAATGTTTCTCCCACTTCCTCAACTCACCCGGCAATTTCACGGCCTCTAAATTAAAATGGGTAAAGGAAAATGAACCTGAAGTTTACAACCGCATTTACAAATTCATGCTGCCCGGTGATTACATTGCCATGAAAATGTCGGGTGAGATTCAGACTACCATCAGCGGACTTTCAGAAGGAACCTTGTGGGATTATAAAGAACAGGGCATTGCGAACTTGTTGCTGAATCATTATGGTATTTCTGAAAGTTTAATCCCTGAAATAGTTTCCACCTTTTCTATTCAATCAACACTCTCTTCAACCGCCGCCAAAGAATTAGGATTGAAGGTCGGCACCAAAATCACTTATCGTGCGGGTGACCAGCCAAACAACGCCTTCTCTCTGAACTGCCTGAATCCAGGCGAGTTGGCTACCACGGCAGGAACATCCGGTGTGATTTACGGCGTGACCGACCAAACAAAATATGATGAGCGTTCCAGAGTGAATGCCTTTGTTCATGTCAACCATGCCAAAGAAATCCCCCGCTATGGAGTGTTGATGTGTGTCAACGGCGCTGGTGTGCTGAATAGCTGGCTCAAACAGTTTCTCAATATCAGCGGAGAATTTTCCTACGGGCAAATGAATATACTAGCTGGACAGGCTCCAGTTGGTGTTGAAGGGCTGCTCTTTTATCCTTTCGGCAATGGAGCAGAAAGAATTTTGGAGAATAAAAATCCCGGCGCCTTGCTTCAAAACTTTCATTTCAATACTCACAGCACTTCACACCTTCTTAGGGCGGCACAGGAAGGAATTGTCTTTGCCCTGAATTATGGTTTGGAAATTATGAAAGGCATGGATGTGAAAGCAAAAGTGATTCGGGCTGGAGAAGCCAATATGTTTCACAGTCCGGTTTTCTGCGAAGCATTTTCTTCGTTGACCGGAACGATCATTGAATTGTATAATACTGACGGCTCGCAAGGCGCGGCAAGAGGTGCCGGAATTGGATTCGGCTTTTACAAAAGCTTTAGCGAAGCATTTAATAACCTGAACAAAACCCGCACTGTTGAGCCAGATAAACATTTAGCAACAAAATATCAGGATACTTATGCCAACTGGCTAAAACATTTAAACAAAATCTTATCCCAACAATCATAAACCATGACAAACATCCTCACCGGCAGCCAAGAATTTTTCTCCACCATAAAAAGCATTGCTTATGAAGGCAAAGAATCTGCCAATCCGCTTGCCTTTCGTTATTACAACGAAAGGCAAATAGTCGGACGCAAGAGCATGAAAGAGCATCTTCGTTTTGCAGTGGCTTACTGGCATACACTCTGCGGTACCGGTGCGGACCCTTTCGGTCCGGGCACCAGAAATTATCCTTGGTTGCAGTGCAGCAATCCCATGCAGGCTGCTAAAGACAAGATGGACGCGGCCTTTGAGTTCATCACCAAAATGGGTATTCCTTTTTATTGCTTTCATGATTTCGACATCGCGCCTGAAGGAAATACCATCGCCGAATCTGAAAAGAATTTGAAAGAGATGGTGGCTTATGCCAAACAGAAACAAAAAGATTCGGGTGTTAAGTTGTTGTGGGGCACAGCAAATCTATTTTCTCATCCACGCTATATGAATGGCGCGGCCACCAATCCTGATTTTGCAGTTGTTACTTATGCTGCGGCCCAAGTCAAAGCCGCATTGGAAGCGACCGTTGAACTGGGCGGCGAGAATTATGTTTTCTGGGGCGGGCGTGAAGGATATTCTTCGCTGCTCAACACCAATATGAAACGTGAGCGCGAACATCTGGCGAGGTTCTTAACGATGGCCCGTGACTACGGAAGAAAAATTGGTTTCAAAGGAACTTTCCTGATTGAACCAAAACCGATGGAGCCTTCCAAGCATCAATACGATTTTGATGCAGCTACGGTGATTGGGTTTTTGCGAGAGTTTGATTTGCTCCATGATTTTAAACTGAACATTGAGGTGAATCACGCTACGCTGGCGCTTCATTCCTTCGCCCACGAATTGCAGGTCGCTGCCGATGCCAACATGCTCGGCAGCATGGATGCTAACCGCGGCGATTATCAAAACGGATGGGACACCGACCAGTTTCCCAACAATATTTATGAAGCCACCGAGGCCATGCTCATCATTCTGGAGTCCGGCGGATTCGCCACCGGTGGCATCAACTTCGATGCAAAGGTGCGGAGGAACTCAACAGATTTGGAAGACATTTTCTACGCCCACATTGGCGGCATGGATATTTTTGCTCGGGCACTTTTAATCGCTCATGAGATTCTCGAAAAGTCGGACTACAAAAAAAATCGACGCGAACGGTACGCCTCTTTTGATACCGATACCGGTTTCCAATTTTCAAAAGGGAAATTATCGCTTGAGCAGCTTCGCGACCTTGCTATTCAAAGTGGAGAGCCGAAACAAATTAGTGGTAAACAGGAATTGATGGAGAACCTGATTAACCGTTATATCTAAATACAACCAAGGCTTTCTTAAATAATTTAAGAGTGGAAATCTACTGGTGAAATGTAGGACGTGGAAAGCACAGATATCATAAAGCGATAGAAAGAAATTTAGAATACAAACTGTCAGGGGGCAGCTAAGGCTGGGTTATGGATAAAAGCAGAGTCGGTCAATGCCTTCAAAAAAGCAAGTAAATCGTTTTTATCCTGTTGGGTCAATTGCAGCCCATATTTGAAACTAGGCTTGCTCATAATTGGGTCCAGGCTAGGTGATTTTCGGACCTGCGAGTTGTAAAATTCAATTACCTCCTCCAGAGTTTTAAATCTTCCATCGTGCATATATGGGCCGGTTAAGGCAATGTTTTTAAGACTTGGTGTTTTGAATTTTCCTATATCGCCATCCTCCCCTGTAACATTATATCTTCCCAGATTCACTCCAGAAAATACGGAGTCTATTCCAATATTATGAAACTGCCCATCGGTAAACAAGCCCAGCGAATGACAATGAAAGCAGTCGCCTTTTTCAGTATTGAAAATATATAGCCCTCTCAGTTCATCATCGTTCAGCATCCATTCCTTTTCAAGTACTTATCAACTTTTGAATCCATGCTGACATGCGTAGCCATGAATTGTGATAATGCTTTAATTATATGCTCTTCCTTAATGGTCTTCGCATTGAACACCTTCCTAAACAGGTCAGGATAAGTGGGCTCTGCATTAAGCTTTGAAACATCCGTGCTGAAGAACTCTCTAACCTCAAAATCCATGATGTCTTCAAGAGAACCCTTTACCTTTCCATTCCAAAGAAAATATTTGTTCCATGCCAAGTTAACGTGTGGTAAAGCATTGAATATAGAATCAGTAAACCCGCTTTGTTGCGGGTGGCAACTGGAGCAAGATTTTCCATTATTTGAAAGTATTGGATCGTAATATAATTTTCGTCCAAGGGCAATGCCCTCTTCAGTCAGCGGGTTGTCGGCTGAAAGGTTTGGTGGCGGAATATATTTGGGATAAGTGAGACTTACCGGATGAAGGTCGGTAGGTGGCGTGGGTTCTTTATTGCATGAAACAGCAAAGGTTAACCCTAAAAGCAACAGTGAAAAAATATAAATCCGAATAGTGCTCATTCAATTTACTTAAACGTGAAAACATCGGCACCGTTTTTGGATATTTTACTCATGAGCGCCATAGACCCCATTGTATAATTGCCATCCAGTAGAAGGTCATAGGTATATGGGTTCGAATACCATTCGTTAATATTCATGGCCAAGTCAATATTCTCATAGGCCTTTTCAATTTTAAAGGGATGGAGAATAACACAAGTGACTAGGTTCATGTTATTGCCCAAATGAACAGCGTAGCCTTGGCTAGATACAGAGTCCTTGACATGCCCTTCCATCTTCATAAAATGGTAGCCGCCACCCATCGGGTCGGGCCATGCCATATTTACATTTTCACTGGTGGCGGGCAGACTATTGCTGACATTCTGATCCGGCCTTAAACCTAAATGAAAGGTCATTCCTATATAATTTCCAACCGGAACGTCTTTAAGAGAGAAAGAATTTGTGTTTAGGGTTTGTGCATCTATATAAAATATGCTGTCAAAACGAATACTATCCCCCGACTCCTTCAGTAAAGTAATGCCGGAGATATAATACTCCAACCTGTTTAATGAATAAAGGTTGCCAGCCGCATTCACATACATCAGGCTATCAAATATCAACGAATGATCATCCACATTATAGGAAGTATTTAATAATACAGTGGAACTGATAACCGGCGGATCTGACTTGTTGCATCCTGAGCCAGCCACTATTACCAAAAACAAGGTGCCTACTTTTACCCAATCAATGAATTTCATGCTTAATTATTTTATTAAAAATCAGATTATCTCTCGCCACGCAAAGCTATAGCAAAGGGCAGGGAGCAACTATGACATTTGTCACACAAGGCGCGATTGAAATTTTCATAACACTATATTGAATTCATTTATTTCCACTTTCTCTTTCTGTGCGGTCAGAAGGAAGGAACTAAAAAGTGTCAACCAGCGTGCGAAATCAGGAGGCGGCTTATCGTTCCTGAAAGTTCTTATTCTGTACAAATCCCCAAGCCTCTTTCACAGGCAGCAATCGCAGCAGTGCAGATAAAGCAGTGCAAGCAGAAATGGCGAGAAAAAATAGATACATACGATTCGCGACAGGCAAGTAATTGATCAACATTAAAATGAGCCAACAGCCCAATACAAATAAAGTAGGTCGCCAGAGGTTGCTGACAGGATAATCAAGTCTAAACTGTTTGTTTACCGCTATAATATGTGCCAACGCAACAACAAGTTGAGTAATCAAAGTCGCTATGGTGGCTCCAAAGGCGCCATGCTTTGGAATTAGGAATAGGTTGAGCACCACGTTCATTACCATACCTCCAAGAGCAATGAAGTTCAGCGTTTTCAAACTTCCTTTGGCGGTGAGTAAGGTGCCAAAAATATAGATGCTGCTCATAGGAATGAAGTTCAGCATCAGCCAGCCGAATATTTTCGACCAATATCCGTCGGTTTGATGATACAACAGACTCATGATTTCGGAACGGAAAAACCAACAGTTCACCGACACGATTACTGACATCACGAAAATAAGTTCGGCACTAAACTTGACCAGGTTTTTTACGCTTTCATTTCGTCGAATCATGTGGGCAAACATGGGGAGCAGCAACGTGGCAAAAAGAAAGCCGAACATATTCACTGCATCAAGCAAACGAAACGAAGCTGCATAAATACCCGCTTGAAGTGCCCCGTCGGGTAGCATCCGCTCAATCATCACGGCATCAATGCGGTAATAAATACCCATCAGCAAAGCCAACAAGGCAAAGGGCAGAGACTTCCATAATATCATCTGGGTGAATTTTATTTTCCACCAACTGAATATGAATCCTGATTTATTAACCACAAGGACAAAAGCGATAATAGCGGTGAGCAACAGTGCCAGCGTTTGCGCATAAATGAACCAGAGGATATTGAAATTTTCGCTGAAGAACGGATGATACAGCAGCGTTAAACAAAACAGAATGGTCAACAGGCGATCGAGGGTAGAAAGGAGGGAATCTGTTTTGAACAGTTGAAGCGCGGCAAGTTGAGAGCGGAAGTATAATATAGCCGAAAGCAAGATTTGATTGATTGCGAGGAAAATGAGCATGACCATTTGTTCGTGGTCAAAACCGGCGAAAAAGGCAGTGAGCAAGGTGAAAATAAAGTAGGCAATGCTCAAAACAGATTTCACGGCGAGCAGGTTCATCAAGTATTCTCCGGCGCGTTTTGGATGACGGGAAATAGCTCGATTGTTAAAGTTGTTGATGCCGAAATCAAGGAAAATGCTCAGGATGAAACTGAAGTTGAAGACGGCGAAGTAGGTGCCGTATAGTTCGGGTCCGACTTTATTCTGTACCACTCGGTCTATGCCGAATATCCAGAAAGGCTTTACCAAAAGATTGGCGGCAAAGAGAAATAAGAGGTTGGTGGCGAACTTCCTGCGCATCGCGGTTTTAATAATCCTTATTTCATTGCGATGATGATTGGATCAAAATCAATGAAATAATCATCCTGGTACAGATTGGCGGGCTATGGCTTCCTCTTGGAACAGGTTGACAAGAGTACTGTTTTTTCGGTAATGGGTTTCTCTTTTCCTTTTTGGTGTTTGTCATTATTGATGGATTTGCTCAGCTGTTTGTATATCGCAGCTTAGGGGCGAGTGATATTCATTATACAGTTTTGATACCCTTATATGTTGAGTAGAAACTATGGAAGTGAGCTCAAGTGGCAGGACTTGTGAATTGCGGGGTTTGGCACGAGCAATTTTTTCTTTCTTTGCGCGCGCTGTTTTTTAGCGTAAAAATTATTAAGCCATAACATGTATAAATCTGACGTAGAAGCGCTCGATGCCTTTGCTGCAAAATATAAGGAGTTGAAAAGTGAGGTGGCGAAGGTCATTGTAGGTCAGGATGGGGTGGTTCGGGAGATTTTGATTTCGGTTTTTTCGGATGGACATAGTCTGTTGATTGGAGTGCCGGGTCTGGCGAAGACGTTGATGGTTCATACGATTGCGGATGTGTTGGATTTGAGTTTTAACCGGATTCAGTTTACGCCCGATTTGATGCCGAGCGATATTGTGGGTTCGGAAATCTTGGAGGAGAACCGCACGTTTCGGTTTAACCGAGGGCCGGTGTTTGCTAATATTATTTTGGCGGATGAAATCAATCGTACGCCGCCCAAAACGCAGTCGGCTTTGCTGGAGGCGATGCAGGAAAGAAGTGTGACGATTAGCGGCAAGAAGCATAGTTTGGATTTGCCGTTTTTTGTATTGGCTACGCAAAATCAATTGATTCGGCGCATTCCGATTGCAGACAATGTGATGCAGTATGCGGTGAAGTTGGCCAGCAGCACCCGCCCGAATCGGGAAGGGTCGCCGACGTCGGTCAATAATTATATCAGTTGGGGTGCGGGCCCAAGGGCTTCGCAATATTTGGTGCTTGGCGCCAAAACTCATGCGGCGATTCATGGAAAGTATTCGCCGGACATTGAAGATGTGAAGGCGGTGGCCTTGCCTATTTTGCGCCATCGGGTGTTTAAAAATTATAAAGCAGAAGCAGAGGGTTTAAGTATTGATAAAATCATCGGCGGTTTGTTGTAATATTGTATGAAGGCGCGTGAGGTTTTGAAAACACTTGAAAAAGATGGTTGGGAAGTCGTTAGGCAGAAAGGAAGCCATCGCCAATTAAAACATCCGGTTAAATCAGGCTTGGTAACGCTTGCATTTCATCAACTTTCTGACGATATTGCAGTAGGAACTTTAAATAGTATTTGGAAACAAGCTCAAATCAGCCAAAAATGAAAAAGTATTTAATTGTAACAGAGAAAACAAAAACCGGCTATTCGGCCTATTCTCCCGATATTCCTGGTGTAGCTGCTACTGGCAAGACAGTGAAGATGGTGGCAAAGAATATTTATGAGGCTATCCGTTTTCATTTAGAAGGTATGAAACTGGAAAAAGAAAGTTTGCCCAAAGCAACTTCTGATGCCAGTTATTTTGTTTTTGAGTAATTCTTAACCAATAAGTCCTTCTAAAAGAATTAAATTTGCGCTCCCGCTATGAGCGATCCTATTAAACACGAGTGCGGTATTGCACTCATTCGTCTGCTCAGACCCCTTGAATATTATGCCGAAAAATACGGCACCGTTAACTATGCGCTGAATAAGCTGTATTTGTTGATGGAAAAGCAGCACAATCGTGGGCAAGATGGAGCCGGTGCTGCGGTTATCAAGCTGGATCCACATCCGGGTAGTCATTTTATCAATCGGGTGCGCAGCAGCACGAACCAGCCTATTGCAGATATTTTTACGGAGATATTTTCTTCCTTCCCAGATGGACGGAAACCTCTGGACAATCCGGTTGCAGAGGCAGACTGGTATAAAAGAAACAATCCTTTCATAGGTGAGGTGCTTCTCGGACATTTGCGCTATGGCACCTACGGAAAAAACAATGACAGTGCTTGTCATCCTTTCATTCGTGAAAACAACTGGATGACCAGGAACCTTGTATTGGCTGGCAACTTCAACATGACTAATGTAGATGACCAATTTAACATGCTCATCCATCTTGGTCAGCATCCAAGAGAAAGAAGTGATACGATTACCGTCATGGAAAAAATTGGACATTTTTTGGATGATGAAGTTCAGAAGATTTTTGATCGCTATAAAGATCAAGGCTATGGCAACAAGGAAATCACTGATTTTATTGCTAAGGAGTTAAGCGTTCGGCGTATTTTGTCGCGCTCTGCCAAAGATTTTGATGGCGGATATGCCATTATAGGAGCTTTTGGTCACGGTGATGCTTTTGTGCTGCGCGATCCGAATGGAATTCGTCCCGCATACTATTATTATGATGACGAGATGGTGGTGGTAGCTTCAGAACGGCCAGCGATACAAACCACTTTTAATGTTCCCTTTGAGAAAATTGAGGAGGTTAGGCCGGGTCATGCATTGGTCATTAAAAAGGATGGCAGAGTGAAGCATGATTTAGTCCGCGAACCGGGTGAAAAAAAATCATGCAGTTTCGAACGAATCTATTTCAGCCGGGGGACGGATAAAGAAATATATAGTGAAAGAAAGAAGTTGGGAGAATTATTGACTCCAGCAATCCTGAAGGCAATTGATTATGATTTTGACAATACCGTCTTTTCATTTATTCCCAATACTGCCGAAGTGGCGTTCTATGGATTGATGAAAGGAGTCGAGGATTATTTGAATAAGTATAAGCGTGAGAAAATAAGCGCCGAAAAAAATATTTCCCCGGAAGAATTAAAACGGCTACTCGATTTACGGCCACGCGTCGAAAAAATAGCGGTGAAAGATGTCAAGGCAAGGACATTCATTACGGATGATAAGTCTCGCGATGAAATGGTCAGCCACGTTTATGATATTACTTATGGGTCTATCGTTTCAGGAAAAGACACCTTGGTGGTGATGGATGATTCCATCGTTCGAGGAACGACTCTTCAAAAGAGTATTCTTTCTATTCTTGATCGGCTGAATCCGAAAAAAATTATTGTTGTTTCTTCTGCGCCGCAGATACGTTATCCTGACTGTTATGGAATTGATATGAGTCGCATGAAAGATTTCGTCGCCTTTCGAGCCCTGATGGCCTTGTTAATAGACCGAGCCTTGGAAACCCAAGTTCAGGAGGTATATGAATTATGTAAAATGGCAAACGCAAAGCCGGCTGATGAAGTAAAAAACTGCTTAAAGGGACTATATGACCTCTTTTCGGCTACAGAAATTTCAAATAAGATAGCTGAAATCGTTCGTCCACAGCACATTTTTGCTGATGTAGAGATTATATATCAAACGATTGAAGACCTGCATTTGGCTTGTCCCGATAATTTGGGCGACTGGTATTTTACCGGAAATTATCCAACCCCTGGTGGAAACCGAGTGGCCAACCAAGCATTTATTAACTATGTGGATGGAAAAAATGATCGGGCTTATTAGGAAGATAATATTGCGCCTTTCGATTCTTGTATTCCATTTATAGACAATAGTTATTTTCTGTTTTTTTTAAGAAACTTAGCGCAAGGTTGTGTGGATAAGCCTTTTTGATTTAATTTGCATGCCACAGATTAATTTTCCTAGGGACAAAGGCGATAAATGAATAATTAAAGTGACCGCTAAATGATTAAAGACTACTCGAAATTCCTTTTTACATTACTTCTGAGCGTTGGCTTCTGTGTTGCCTTTGCGCAAAATGCGTCAGTGGATTCCACAAAAATTCAGACAGGAGAGAACCGCAAAGACACGTTGAAAAACGCGGTGGTGACTAGATATGAGGTAGCAAAGGCAGACACCTCTTTTAGGGATACAACTTTGCAAGAGAAAAAAAAGAAGCTACATGATCCTCAAAACCAGATGCAGTTTATGCAGTCTGACTTGGAATCAAAAAAATATAATTTCTACAAGCGAAAAGAAATTTCTACACCCCTCATGCCGCGTTATGATACGGATTCGGCGGCCTTTCAGCGGGGGAAGAAAAGAGGAAAGCAACAACAATCTTATAGAAACAGTCAATACTATTTCCCGGCAAAACCTAAAGATGCTTGGGAGATTGGGGTGAATTTCGGAGCCGCTTTTGTCAGTGGAAACGTAAGTCCTAAACTTTCTCCTTTTAGTCCCTTTGATAATATCGGAGCAGGATTTACCATTCGAAAGGCAGTTGGTTATGTATTTTCCGTCCGTTTGCAGTATCTCTTTCAGCGTAGTACAGGTAGAAACTGGAGACCCGATGCCACTCTACGGTTTAATAGGGTGTTGAATCCGCTACAGCAAGGGCCCGGAACCAATAATACTGTTCGCGACTCTATAGGACCGAGCTACTATAACAATCCAAAATTAGATGCTACCCGGACATCGAGGGGCATACGGATGAACGGTTTTTTCTTCTTTAACTACCGGACCTACGTCCATGATGTTTCCCTGCAAGCGATTGTCAACATCGGCAATATCAACTTTCACCGAGAGAGAAATATTATCAATATCTACTTGTTAGGCGGGGTGGATGGTTACTTTTATCGAACCCGGTATGATGCCTTAGATGAAAACGGCCAAGCTTATGATTTTTCGCCAGTGATGGAACTTCAACAGACCCCAGCGAATAGTCCTTGGGTAAATGCCTCTAGGAAGGATAGAAGAAAAGAAGCTTACATCAGGCTGAACCAAATTTTGGATGGGAAATACGAAACGGATGCCGAACAAGATGACAATCTGGTCGGCATTAAAAAATGGCATTTTGTACCGGCATTTACCGTTGGTGCAGGAATAATGTTCCACGCTACTAAATGGTTCACTATTGGCTTAGAGGAACGGGTTATTCTTAGCCAAAGCAGCCGACTTTTGGATGGCTACCGTTGGGAGCAGGATGAGCACTCCTCACTAACATCCCACTATGATAATATCTCTTATACCTCGTTGAATTTTAACTTCCATATAGGATTGAAGAAGAGAACAGAGCCGCTTTATTGGCTCAATCCGATTCAATATTCTTACAAGAAGATTGGAGATATGAATCCAGAAGCGATTGCAGAAGCCTTGTTTAAGGATGATGATGGAGATGGGGTTCCAAACATGCTTGACAAAGAGCCTAATACGAAAAAAGATTGTCCGGTTGATACACATGGTGTAGCTTTAGACAGCGATAAAGATGGCATCATTGATTGTGAAGATAAGGAGCCTTATTCGCCGCCGGGATATCCGATTGATTCGGTAGGTGTTGCGATAGTTCCAAGTTGTTGTGATGAAGTTAATCAGGGCAATAGTTATAAGACAGGACCAGAGGGGGAACTTGTTCATGGTAATAATATTCAGGAAACGGATTCGACAGGAGCAGTAATTCAACAAAAGGGCAATACCATCCGAGAAACTGCGGTAGATGCGGGTGAGCGGGTGGATAAGAGAAAAGGCGCTGCTCCTCGTCTAGGTGCTGGCACTGGTACCAGTACTGGTACTGGAATTGATTGTGCCAAAGTTGCGTTGCCTTACATCTCTTTTGATGATGATAAGTTCAATATAGATCCGAGTTATGAAAATAAACTACAGCAAATAGCCGAAAGGATGTTGCTCTGTCCGGATATTAGGTTAGTGGTTACCGGATTTAATGAATCGAGAAACGATCCCAAATTTAACGAACAATTAAGTTGGAATCGGGCCAACGCCGCAGTAGATTATCTTGTAGAAAAATACGGCATCTCTCGTGACCGATTCATTTTAAAATATCGCGGCGGGAAAAAGGCCGCAAGTTCACCTGCCGAGCGTAAGGCAACCAACAAGGTGGACTTCCGCTACGCCAACGATGGGGAGAGTGGTAGCAGCAATCCTCCTGCACCACATCCCGGACTCAAAGCAGGATCATCTGATAAATAATTTTGAAAAAAGGCTTCTGAAATTTCAGAAGCCTTTTTCATTTCTAACCAACGTGCCACTGCCGGCATTAGTAATTGACAAGAGTTCTCCTTTAGCGCTTTTGAAAGCAGCAAAGGCATCATTGATGGAAATTCAGATTCTTTCCCCAAGTATTTTTAATTTTCTGTAATTCTCCTATATTTGCCGTCCTTTTGGCAAAAACAGTAGTTAAAGTGTTTGAGTTAATAGGTTCGGAATCCGAGTGAAATCATAATATAAATAAGGATTGTGAAAGGACTAAGAGAATTTGAAATAGCCTTTGTCGGTTTGAGGATTGGCAATCATCAATTCAGTTTTGATATTGACAAAAGGTTCTTCAGTTTTTTCGCCGAATCGCCTGTACAGGATTGTAAGGTGAAGGTAAAACTGGAGTTGGAGAAAAAGGAAACGTTCTTTGTTTTGAATTTTTTCATTGATGGCACTGTCCGTACCGAGTGCGACCTGTGCTTAGAGCCATTCGACAAGCAAGTTTTTGGCGACTTTACTTGTTATGTGAAATTCAGCGAGAGCGCTTTGGATTTGAAAGATGAAGATGAAGTGATATTCATTCCACCGGATGAAACCATTCTCGATGTTTCACACTTGGTGTATGAGTACATTATTCTTTGCCTTCCCATTCAAAAGAAGGGCTGCCAGAATCCGGGAGAAGAGCCTCAATGTAATAAGGAGGTATTGAAATATATCATCAACGAAAAAATTGGACAAGAGAGAAAAGAAGAAAAAGATGTTGACCCCAGATGGGCAGCACTTAAAAATTTGAAGAACTAATAAGCCTTAGTATATTTAATCAACTTTAAAAAATAATATTTATGCCACATCCTAAACATAGACTCTCTAAACAGAGAAGAGACAAAAGAAGAACTCATTACAAAGCCGAAGCTCCTACTACCAGCGTAGATCAGACCACGGGCGAAACACACCTGATGCACCGGGCTCATTGGAGCGAAGATAAACTGGTTTATCGCGGTAAGACCGTTTTAGAGAAAACCAAGAAGTAGGCAAGCTACCAAGTAAAAAACTATTTTTTCCCCCATCGGCATCTGCTGGTGGGGTTTTTTATTTTATCCGGATAAGAATTCCTTCAAGGATATTGATTCATGTTACTATCAGAAATCTATAGAAATAAAGCCCGCGAGGCTTTACGCTTGGCCTTACCGATTATTATCGGACAATTAGGGCAGGTGTTAATGGGCTTCTTTGACATTATCCAAATAGGAGGACTGGGACAGGAGTATATCGCCGGGGGAGGTTTTGCCAATAGTATTTATTGGATGACGAACCTGCTTGGCATGGGAATTTTATTTGCAATCTCTACTTTGGTGTCAGAGGTATATGGAGAAAAGCAAAACTGGAAAGCGATGGCGGTTTACCGATCCGGTATAAAAGTAGCACTGGTACTATCTGTCCTATTTACAGGTGCTATGATGCTCATCACAACCAATATTCATTGGTTTGGTCAGGATAAAGTGGTAGATCAAATAGCAACCCGTTATTTAAACATCGTTAACTACTCCACCATTTTTGTATTTCTTTTCACAGCCTGCAAGCAACTGCTGGATGGCATGGGCAGAACAAAAGTGGGAATGGTGGTCACTATTGGCGGCCTGATACTCAATGTGTTCTTAAACTGGATATTTATTTACGGAAACCTAGGTGTGCCCCGATTAGAAATTGAAGGCGCTGCAATTGCTACCACAATTTCAAGGGTTCTGATGGTGATTGCTTTTTTATCCTTTATTCAATGGGATAAACAACTTGGCCAATTAAGAAACGAATACAAGGAAACCGTGGCTGAAGGAATCAGTTACATCCGTATGATTTTAAAAATAGGGATTCCAGCAGGGTTACAATTCTTTTGGGAAGTGGCCGCTTTTGGCGGTGCTCAAATTATGAGCGGCTGGCTTGGTGTGAAATATGAAGCCGCTCACCTAATTGCTATAGGTTTGGCATCAATAACTTTTATGATTTTAACCGGTATTTCTGCGGCGGGCAGTATTCTGGCCGGTTTTGCCTATGGTGCCCGGAACAGAGAAGAAATTCGTATTGCGGGTAACACCGCTTTTATGCTGACTATAGCAATAGAAATCCTATTTGCTATCCTGTTTTTATCAGGTGCCCGCTTTCTGCCAACTTTATATACGGACGATACGGAAGTAATAGCTCTCGCATCTTCCATGCTCCTTTTTGCGGCGTTTTTTCAAATCAGTGACGGTTTACAAGCAGTGGCAGCCGGAGTGCTGCGAGGGGTACAGGATGTAAAGATTCCGGCAGTTATAGCCTTTGTTTCTTATTGGATGATTATGCTGCCTACTTGCTATTTGCTGACCTTTACATTTGGGTTAGGCTTAAAGGGAATCTGGATCGGGTTCATTGTCGGTTTGAGTGTCACTGCTGTGATGCAGATTTCAAGATTCAAATGGATGGTACCCAGAATAAAATTTGAGGAAGTATAAACTCAGTTTGCTCTCCGATGATTACTATCTGACCATTTCATAAAAAAGAACACTTTCTTTCTACATTTACCCTCGGTGCGCAAAAAAATCTATTTAGGTCTCTGGGCTATGTTTTTAGTGGGTGTTTCTACTATCATCCTACTGTTTTACCTCATAGCAAATGGGAAGATGGGCTATATGCCCACCTTTGAAGATCTTGAAAATCCAAACAATAGCTTGGCTACCGAGGTCATCACCACCGATCAGAAAATCATCGGAAAATTTTATCTTGAGAACCGGAGCAATGTTGCCTACGAAAACCTCAATTCCAATTTAAAAAATGCTCTTCTGGCAACAGAAGACATTCGGTATTTCAGTCATACTGGAGTAGATTTCAGGGCGTTACTCCGCGTCATCAAAGGTCTGTTTACCGGTGAAAGCCAGGGAGGAGGCAGCACAATCACACAACAATTAGCCAAGAATCTATTTCCCCGTGAGCGGTTAAATAAAATTCAACTAGCATTTCGAAAATTTAAGGAGTGGATTATAGCCGTCAAGTTAGAACGTGCTTATACAAAGGAGGAAATCATGGCCATGTATTTCAACACCGTTCCTTTTAGCGACAATGCCTATGGGGTGAAATCTGCAGCTCATGTGTACTTTGGCAAAGCAGTAGATTCTCTTCAGATAGAAGAAGCCGCTGTATTGGTAGGTATGCTGAAAGCTCCCAGCTATTTTAATCCCCGCTCACATACCGAAACCTCAAGGCAGCGGAGAAACGTTGTGATTGACCAGATGTGCACCTACCGGTTTATTACAAAAGAACAAAGAGATTCCCTGTTTAAACTACCTATTAAACTCGATTTTCATGCAGATACTCAGGTGGAGGGAATTGCACCCTACTTCAGAGAATACCTACGACTGTGGATGAAGAACTGGTGCGAAACACATAGCAAACCGGATGGAAGTAAATACAGTTTATATAAAGACGGTTTGAAAATTTACACCACGTTGGATTCGAGGTTACAGACTTATGCAGAAGAAGCTCAACGAGAGCATTTGAGCGAAGTGCAGAAATTATTTTTTGAACATTGGAAAGGCAAAGACCCCTGGAAAGATTTTCCTACGGAATGGAAGGCGATGTATCAGCACCATCCACGTTATGTAGAATTAAAAAAAGAGGGGAAAACAGAAGCTGAGATTGACCGGGAAATGAATAAACCCGAAATGAGAAAAATATTTTCGTACGATGGTGGCGAAAAAGATACGCTCATCAGCATCTATGACTCCATTCGCTACCATCGGATGATTTTACAAAACGGTTTTCTCGCCGTTGATCCCGAATCTGGTTTCGTCCGTGCCTGGGTTGGCGGAGTGAACTACAAATACTTTCAATACGACCATGTCAACATCAATACCAAGCGACAGATTGGTTCTACTTTCAAACCCTTTGTTTACACGGTGGCTATCCGAGATAAAGGATACTCCCCCTGCTTCCGGGTTCCAAACCAGCCCGTCACTTTTGAGAAAGGCGATCCCAAGTTTAACTTGATTCAAAACTGGACGCCGCGCAATAGCGATGGTAAATACGGGGGCACATTAAGTTTAAAGCAAGCGTTAGCCAATTCGGTGAATGTGGTGACGGCTTATTTAATGCATGAAATAGGTCCCGAAGCCGTTATTAGATTGGTGCAAACTATGGGTATAAAAAGTGAGATACCGGTTCAGCCCTCTATCTGTCTCGGCACACCTGATATTTCGCTGTTCGAGATGGTCGGAGCATACACCACCTATGCCAACAGCGGGACCCATGTCGAGCCTATGTTCGTTACGCGCATTGAAGATAAAAACGGGAATGTGCTTCAAGATTTTGTAGCGAATAAAAATGAAGCACTTGATGAGCAGACCACTTACGTGATGGTAGAGCTATTGCGCAACGTTGTGTTGGGTGGAACTGGTGTTCGTTTACGCTATCGCTATAAACTGATGAATGACATTTTCGGCAAGACCGGTACAACCCAAAACTATTCTGATGGTTGGTTCATCGGTTGCACCCCTGATTTAATTGCCGGTTCTTGGACAGGCTGCGATGACCGCTATATCCGCTTCCGAAGTATGCAATATGGGCAAGGGGCTAGCACCGCTTTGCCTATATGGGCTAAGTTTTTCCAAAAAGTTTATGCAGACAGCCTCAATTTCCATCAGGAAATCAATCCTGAACATCGCTTTCAGCCTCCGGTAGAAAAGATGACTATCGAACTGGACTGTAGTAAATTCAGCGGAGGCAGCAGCGGCCGGGTGAAAGGTAGCGAATATGAGTAAGGCATGACCTCCGAAGAATTCAAATCCTATCGAGATGCCATTCCAAATGAATCGGGCATTTACAAATACCTGAATGAAGAACGTCAGATTCTCTACATCGGTAAGGCCAAAGACCTGAAGAAAAGAGTCTCCTCCTACTTCACCAAAAACGATCACTCGAACCGTATCGCGCGCATGATTCATTTCATTCGAGATATTGAGTTCGTGATTGTAGATACCGAGCAAGATGCCTTGCTGCTCGAAAATTCACTCATCAAAAAATATCTGCCGCGCTATAACGTGATGTTGCGCGACGATAGAACCTATCCCTTTATCTGCATCAAAAGGAACCCTTCCCGCGTGTGTTCTTCACGCGCAATGTGATTAAAGATGGATCAGAATATCTCGGCCCCTACACTTCCATATTCAATGCGCGGATTGTACTCGACCTGATGAAGAGTATTTTTCCGCTGCGCACCTGCAACTTGGTGCTTACAGATAAAAATATTCAGGCCGGGAAATTCAAAGTATGCCTGGAGTATCATCTCAAGAATTGTCTTGGCCCCTGCGAAGGCTTGCAAACTGCGGAAGAGTACAACGAAAACATCCAGCAAATCCGCAACATCCTCAAAAGTAATTTTGTATCGGTCAAAAATTATCTGACCAAGAAGATGAATGAATACGCCGACCAACTTCAATTTGAAAAGGCAGAAGAATTCCGGAAGAAGATTGACATGCTGAGCGATTATGAAAGTAAATCCACGATTGTCAATCCCAAGTTGACTGATATAGATGTGTATGGTTACACCGAATCCAGCGCAGCGGCCTTTATGAATTATCTCAAAATCATAAACGGAACCGTAGTGAAGACCCGCGCCATTGAGGTGAAGAAAATTCTGGATGAAACCAGAGAAGAACTTTTGCTTCGTGCAATAACGGAACATTCACTGTCCGAAACAGAACCGGCAGCCGAAATCATCATTCCTTTTGAGATTGAATTTCCTGTGGCGAATATCAAACTGACCATACCACAAGTGGGTGATAAAAAACGCCTGCTTGATTTAGCTTTAAAGAATGCCCTCTATATGCGCGAGGAACGGGTGCGCCAAAACATGACACCCGAAGAAAAGAAGCCTGGGTTCCGCATTATGAAAACGCTGAAAGAAGATTTGAAACTCACCGAACTGCCGCGCCATATCGAGTGCTTTGACAACTCAAACATACAAGGCACCCACCCCGTGAGTGCCTGTGTAGTATTTAAAGAAGCAAAGCCCTCAAAAAAAGATTATCGCCACTTCAACATCAAAACAGTGGAAGGCCCCGATGATTTTGCTTCGATGGAGGAAGTAATTACCCGTCGCTATAAACGAATGTTGGACGAAGGCTTAGACTTGCCTCAACTCATTATTGTGGATGGTGGCAAAGGGCAACTCAGTTCTGCGGTGCATGCGCTGGAGCAGTTGGGCATTTATGGAAAAGTAGCCATTGTGGGAATAGCCAAGCGGCTGGAAGAAATATATTTCCCCGACGATTCGCTGCCGCTCTACATCAACAAAAAATCAGAATCGCTTCGTCTCATCCAGCGCATGAGGGACGAAGCCCACCGCTTCGGCATTATGCATCACCGTTTGCGCCGTAGCAAAGCAGCCATCAACTCTGAACTGCTCAACATAAAAGGCATTGGTAAAAAAACGTTTGAACTGCTCATTAAACATTTCAAGAGCGTGAAAAAAATCAAGGAAGCCTCTTTAGAAGAATTGAAAGAAGTGTTGGGCGAAAAGAAAGCGATGGTCGTGATGGAGGGGTTGAAAGGGGGGAATAATTCAGGCGAAAAAGAATAGTCTGAGCATCTTTGTCTGTACAATCTCAAAAAATGACAATTGGGAGTTATACAAATCTCATCCATTTCATCAAAAATCCAATACAAATTATCTTCATCTAAACTCTAAACACTTGGTGGACAGGCATTTATAAAATAGGTACCGAATAGCTGCAAACAGGTACCGATCTTTGGCTAACAGGTACCGAATCGTCGCTAACAGGGACCTGTCTCTTGCTAACAGGTACCGAGTAGCTGCTAACAGGGACCTGTCTCTTGCTAACAGGTACCAGAATAGCCGCTAACAGGCACCTGTCTCTTACTAACAGGTACCGAGTAGCTGCTAACAGGGACCTGTCTCTTGCTAACAGGCACCGGTTACGAGGAGATCGGTGCCTGTTACGAAGAAAGACGTCCTTTCTAAGAATCAAACGGTCAAAGTGGCAGGTCAAGCTGCTGATTTGGCAAACGGAAGGATACTTCCACCACGGTCACAGGTCTATATTTTGTTAAAACAGAGATGTATTACGGTATCATAGCCTACAAAACGATTAGAACGGTGGAGTTGAATTCAATTCGTCCTCATTTCTGACTTTATTTGCATCTGCTTTAGTGGCCTGTAGGGGTCTGGTCACTATTCATTCAAAGAACAACATGAATTTAAAAAGGAATAAAATTATTGGATTGATATTGGCAATAGCGGCACCGGTCGTCCTCACCTTCTTTTTCAAATGGTATATAGAGAAGCAAAATCTGTCGCGCGAGCAGAATCGGCCACATTCACCGGGCAAGATGTTTGCCTCCGGCGTACAGGAAACCACCGATTTCGATGGAGAAAAGTCGGTAGATTCGGTCTATCACTCCATTCCCAATATGAAATTTGAAACTCAGAGCGGCGATTCACTGGCTTTAGATTCGCTGCGCGGAAAAATTTATATCGCTGATTTCTTCTTCGCCAGTTGTCCCGGCATTTGTCCCAAGATGAACCATAGCCTAGAGCGGGTGCAGCAAGCATTTATTAAGGATGGTAATTTCCGACTAGTATCATTCACGGTAGATCCGGAGCGCGACACGATAGATGTTTTGCGCCGCTATGCCAATGAGCACAATGCTATTCCGGGCAAGTGGTATTTTTTACGCCAGAACCGGGAAAATATTTTCCGATTGGCCAGCGAAGGTTTTTTTCTGACGGCTAAAGAAGATGACGGCGGCGGACCGGAAGATTTTATCCATAGCGAGAAACTGGTGATGGTAGATCAACAGGGTAATATCCGCGGATATTATAGCGGGGTGGACAGTAGCACCGTGAATAAGCTGATGGCGGATGTAGTATTGTTGCTGCGCGAAAGTGAAGGTCGGAAAAGTTTTGGCGGTGGGTTCAAGAACAAAACAAAAAAATAGGTGAAGCAATCATGTTAGGTGCCACTATTAAAAGAAACGACCAACTGGCCTATTGGTTGATCGGTATTGTATCCGTCATTGTTTTTGCCGCTGTGGTACTTCTGAAAAACAATCCCTTTTCGGTGACTTTAGGTTTTGATGCGCACATTTTTGCAAAGATGAATGCGGTGATTAATTCTCTGGTTTCAGTTCTATTAGTTACCGGATATGTTTTGGTAATGAAAAAGAAATATGAAGCACATAGAGCAGCGATGCTCGGAGCTATCCTTCTCTCAGTTCTCTTTTTGGTTTCCTACATCGCCCATCATCTCTTTGCCGGAGAAACTAAGTTTGGGGGTATCGGAGCTATCCGATATTTCTACTTCTTCATTCTCATCACACATATTGTGTTGGCCGGAATAATCCTCCCTTTTATTCTCTATACCGCTTACCAAAGTTTATCGGGACAGTTTGCGAAGCACAAAAAAATAGCACGCATCACCTTTCCAATCTGGCTCTATGTATCTATCACAGGAGTACTGGTCTATCTGATGATTTCTCCCTATTACCAACTCGCCTAAATCTTCTTTAATGAAGCAGACTTAAAACATCCTTATATTTACCAGATGAAACGTTGGATTGCACTTGCTTTTTTTATCCTTATTATTCTCACACTCTCGTATTCTGACTCGGCTGCTCAATGTGCCATGTGTCAAGCCACGGCAGAGTCTTCACACGGAGCCGGTGCCTCTGTGGCGGAAGGACTGAATAAAGGAATCCTCTACATCTTCATGATGCCTTATCTCATCATAGGCACCATTGGCTTTTTTTGGTGGAAAGCCAGAAAGAAGGCGCAGGGATGAACTTAAATGAAATCGGTAAAGTTTAAGGCCTCCTTCGATAAGAAAACAATGATCATTTCGTCGTTGGTAGGTGCATTATTCATCGGACAAACGGTTTTCTTTTTGGTGTTTTCCAATTTGAATTCTACCTTGACTGCGGTCATTGCAATCTCTTTGTGGCTCATTTTTGTCCTTTGTTATGGATTTCATCCGGCGGGATACGAGTGTACAGAAGCTGCCATCATTATAAAAACACCGTTCAGATCTATCGTTTATCCGAAAGCCGAAATGGACAAAATAAGAAGAGCCGGAGACGAAGAAATGGTAAGTTCTATTCGGACGTTTGGTGTGGGAGGCTTGTTTGGCTATTATGGCAAGTTCTACAATCGCCATCTCGGACACATGACATGGTACGCCAGTCAGGGTAAAAATTGGGTCATATTATTGACCAAAAACGGGAAGAATATAGTGCTTACTCCAGACAACCCGCAGCAATTTATTGAGACTTTACAAGGCTCTTTATCCTGATTTATATAGGGTTTCGTCACTCATCTGCATTATATTCGCGGCAGATTTGAGGATTATGGCAGAAAATATCATACAAAAAGGCAGCAAGGCAAAGTTGAACTTTGAAGAATTTAAAAGCGAGGTGCTGAATGACTATCGCATTGCCTGCATTTCGCGCGAAACCAGTTTGCTCGGGAGAAAGGAGGTGCTGACCGGAAAGGCCAAGTTTGGCATATTCGGCGACGGCAAGGAAGTAGCGCAGATTGCGCTTTCCAAATCATTTGAACCCGGCGATTGGCGCAGCGGTTACTATCGCGACCAAACTTGGATGATGGCTATAGGCCAGTTGACCGTGGAGCAATTCTTCGCCCAACTTTATGCTAATCCTGACCAGAAGGAAGAACCCATGAGCGCAGGCCGACAAATGAACGGCCATTATGTAACCGCTCTGCAAGATGAAAACGGCAACTGGCTGGAACAAAGTTCGCGCTATAATTCATCGGCGGATATTTCACCGACTGCAGGACAAATGTCCCGCTCTCTGGGCATTGCTCTGGCATCAAAGCTTTATCGGGCGAATAAGGAGTTGGAAGACTTCACTATTTTCTCCAATCATGGAGAGGAAGTTTCCTTTGTTTCTATTGGCGATGCTTCGACCAGCGAAGGTTTGTTTTGGGAGACCCTGAATGCCGCCGGCGTGATGAAAGTGCCCTTGGCCATTTCTGTTTGGGATGATGGATATGGAATATCCGTTCCTAAAAAATATCAGACAACCAAAGAAAGTATCTCCGAAATCACCCGAGGTTTCCAGACCAATGCTGAAGGGAATGGAGTGGAGATTTATACCTGTGAAGGATGGAATTACCCCAAGTTAATTGAAACCTACAAAAGCGGCATCGAAAAAATGCGCCGGACGCATAACGCAGCTTTATTTCACATTACTGAATTGACACAGCCGCAGGGACATTCCACTTCGGGCTCGCATGAGCGTTATAAAAGCGCCGAACGGTTGCAGTGGGAAGCCGAATTTGATTGCATCAAAAAGCTGCGCGATTGGATGGTAGAAAATAAACTCGCTACCGTAGAAGAATGTGAGCAAATCCGCGAGGAGGCTAAAATACATGTAGCCGAAAGCAAGAAGGCGGCCTGGAGAAAGTTCAACGAGCCGATGAAATTAGAAATCGCCGAGGTGATTGAAAAAATAGCTGAAGTAGGTACTGAAGGCGGTCAGGAAGATTTCACGAACGAGGTGATTCAACAATTGAAAACGACTATTGACCCTGTGCGCAGGGACATCCTGAAAGCTGCTAAAAGAGTATTGTTCCAATTGCGGGGCGAAAGCTTTACCGCCCTCGATGATTTTCGTGATTGGGTGAAAGGATTTCAAGCCAAATACCAGAACATATACAGTTCACACCTCTATAGTGAGAGCGACAAAAATGCACTTAAAGTCCCTGTGGTGCCAGCCGAGTATTCTTCTGATTCAAAAACTATAAATGGTTTTGAAATTCTGAATGCTGCTTTTGACCATCTCTTTTCTAAATATCCGAACATAGTAGCCTTTGGAGAGGATGTAGGAAAGATCGGCGACGTGAATCAGGGCTTCAGCGGTATTCAGGAAAAATATGGTGAGAACCGGATTTTCGATACCGGCATTCGCGAAGCCACTATTATGGGGCAGGGAATAGGATTGGCCCTTCGTGGTTTCAGACCTATAGCCGAAATTCAATATCTCGATTACCTGCTTTATGGATTGCAGCCACTGGCAGATGATCTTTCGTGTCTCCAATACAGAACCAAAGGCATTCAAAAAGCACCGTTGATTGTCCGTACACGAGGGCACCGGCTGGAAGGAGTCTGGCATACGGGTTCGCCGATGGGCATGATTATAAATTCGCTTCGTGGAATGTATGTGTGTGTGCCGCGCAATATGGTGCAGGCTGCAGGGATGTATAACACTCTGATGCAAAGTGATGAGCCAGCCTTAGTCATTGAATGTTTGAATGGCTATCGTTTGAAAGAAAAGTTGCCGGATAATTTAAGCCAGTTCACAGTTCCTTTAGGCATTCCTGAAGTGATAAAAGAAGGTAGTGCCCTAACGCTGGTCACCTACGGCTCTTGCGTTCGTATTGCAGAAGAAGCTATGAAGATGCTGGAAGAGGTAGGTATTTCTGTCGAGTTGATTGATGTGCAGACTTTGGTTCCTTTTGATATTCATCACTCCATCATCGAATCGGTTAAGAAAACGAATCGCTTGGTATTTCTGGATGAAGATGTTCCGGGAGGAGCTTCTGCTTATATGTTCCAAAAAGTTTTTGAGGGGCAGGCTGCTTTCCGCTACATGGATTCAGAACCTAAAACGATTACCGCTAAAGAGCATCGTACCGCTTATGGAAGCGACGGCGATTACTTCAGCAAACCAAATGCAGAGGATATCTTCGAAGTAATCTACGGAATGATGAATGAGGCAGACCCCGGTAGTTATCCGGCGATATAGGCCGACTATTTCAAAACTCCCAATTCCTTCCCTACTTTCGTAAAGGCCGCGATGGCTTTGTCAAGGTGGTGGATTTCATGAGCGGCACTTACCTGGACCCGGATGCGGGCTTTCCCTTTGGCAACTACCGGGAAGAAAAATCCGATGACATA
Organism: Bacteroidota bacterium; assembly: GCA_016722375.1. Lineage (NCBI taxonomy): Bacteria > Pseudomonadati > Bacteroidota > Bacteroidota bacterium. The sequence goes on from JADKJG010000005.1 coordinate 366,645, forward strand.
GATTCCTTCATCCAAAAGTTTCGCCGCAAAGTTTTGTGCCAGCACCGCGTCGTAAAGCATCACGGGAGTGATTGGATGAATGCCTGGCTTGATATCAAAACCGGCAGCCGTCATCTTTTCACGGAAATATTTAGTGTTGGTTTCCAGTTTATCGCGCAGTGCAGTCGTTTCGCTTAACATATCTAGCACTGCTATGGACGCACCTACAATAGCCGGCATCAACGTATTGCTGAACAGGTAGGGTCGAGAACGCTGACGCAGAATATCAATAATTTCTTTTCTGCCAGAAGTAAAGCCGCCACTGGCTTCGCCTAATGCTTTGCCCAGTGTACCGGTAATAATGTCAATCTTTCCCATCACCCCACAATACTCATGCGTGCCTCTTCCGGTTTTACCCACAAAGCCCGAAGCATGACATTCATCCACCATAATCATCGCGTCATATTTTTCAGCTAGCGCCACAATTTTATCGAGTTGGGCGATGGTTCCATCCATAGAAAATACCCCATCGGTAACAATGATTCGAGAGCGATTTTTCTTCGATGCAATCAGTTGCTGTTCCAAATCCGCCATGTCGCTGTTCTTGTAACGAAAGCGCTCTGCTTTGCACAAACGAACTCCATCTATTATAGAAGCGTGATTCAATTCATCGCTGATAATGGCATCTTGTTCATTGAACAAAGGCTCAAATACACCGCCATTCGCGTCGAATGCCGCAGCGTAGAGTATGGTGTCCTCCGTACCAAGAAATTCTGAAATCTTTTTCTCCAGTTCCTTATGGATATCCTGCGTGCCGCAAATGAAACGAACGCTACTCATGCCATAGCCGTGGCTATCTATTGCCTTTTCTGCTGCTTCAATAACCTTAGGATGCGAGGACAGCCCGAGGTAGTTGTTTGCGCAAAAGTTAATAACCTCCTTGCCGGCCGAGGTCTTGATATCTGCTCCTTGTGGGGTAGTAATAATACGTTCCGTTTTATAGAGCCCGTTAGATTTAATATCCTCTATTTCGCTCTTAAGTCTTTGTTCTATGGTATACATGACTGATTTTTTGTGCGAATATAAACGAATGAAGGACTGAATCTTGATATAGATATTCAAGTCGAGAATCCTTATTTTTGTTCCCACTTTATAAAGATGAAACCATATCAAACGCTATTGTATTATAAGTACACTAGGATTCCTGATGCCGAGGAATTTGCGCAGCAACACTTGGAGTTTTGTGAAAGGCTCGGAATCGTAGGTCGTATTATCGTAGCCGAAGAAGGTTTAAATGGCACCATTTCGGGCACCGTGGTGCAGTGTAAAAAATATATGGACCATGTGAAATCGAATCCTCTGTTTGATGGAATAGAATTTAAAATGGATGAGATGGACGCCCCTTCTTTTGAAAGACTTTATGTGCGTTTCAAACCTGAGATTGTACACAGCAGTCTGCGGGGAATCCAAAATGTGGATCCAAATGAAATTACAGGAATTCACTTGGCACCACATGAAGTAGATAAAATGATTGAGCAGGACGACGTGATTTTTGTGGATGTCCGTTCCAATTATGAAAGTAATGTAGGTCATTTTAAGAATGCCTTGAAGTTGGACATTGATAATTTCCGCGACTTCCCCGAACAGTTGAAAGAACTGGAACATCTGAAGGATAAAAAGGTTGTTACTTACTGCACCGGGGGCATTAAATGTGAAAAGGCCAGTGGTTACTTGCTGCAAAATGGGTTTAAGAATGTTTATCAGGTGGACGGGGGCGTAGTGAAATATGCCAAAGAAACCGGTGGTAAAAATTTTGAGGGTAAGCTGTATGTATTTGATAACCGGGTGGTGGTGGACGTGAATCAATTGAGGCCTTCCATCGTGTCCAGTTGCAAAATATGCGGCAACAAATCAGCCCACATGGTAAACTGCGCTAACCCCGAGTGTAACGAGCATTTCGTGCTCTGCGAAGAATGTGGCAGGAAAATGGACGGTTGTTGCAGCGAGGCCTGCATGAAAGCTCCATCGAGACGTGTCTATGACGGTACCGGTTATTATCAGCGAGAGATCGTTTCATAGTAGCAGATAATCATCTGCCCCAATACAAAGACACAAAGAATTTTTTACCCCTACGGATTCATGTTTTTTTCTGAATCGTACTGGTAAATAGTATAAAGCACGGTTCTTCCGACTGCTTCCAGAGTTGCCTTGTCAATCACATCCATATTGTCCTGATGCGTATGCCAGAATTCGGGAAAGGTTCCTGAAGAGGAGGTTCTATCGTAAGGAATAATATCTATCGTGGGTATTTTGGTAATTTGGTTGATGTAAAAATGATCGTCTGTGATGGGTGGAGCAGATTCATTACTGAAAAAAGATGAATACCCCAGAGCCTGAGCATTCTCCCAAACCTTATCTTGCACCCAGCCGGCGTTAAAGGATGAATTCTCTTCACGGGCAAACACCGCATTTCTTGACCCCGCCATATCTAACAATACCCCAAAGTCAGCTCTATAGCCGGGAACATGTGGATTTCTGCTCCAGTATTGGGAACCAAGGCAGAATGTATTGTCTGTTGGTTGAACTGCCTTTATGATATCATCAACTGATGAACTATAGCCATAATCTTCAGCATCATTGAAGAATAAGTCTATACCGATTTTTGGCTGCTGCGATTGCATGGCTCTTGCTATTTCCAACAGAATCCCAACACCACTTCCACCATCACAGGCACCGAGAATTGGTTTATCGCGATCTTTAGAGTCTTGATCTGCCCAAGGGCGAGTATCCCAATGGGTGGTGAGTAATATCCGGGTGGCAGCGGAAGGATTGAATGAGGCGATAATATTGGTGCATTTCAACACCGTTCCATCGAAACCTTTCACATCAAATTTTTGAATAAATACCGTGTCGGCAAATCGTTTGGCTCTATCTTCTATCCACTTTGCACATGCCTCATGTCCTTTAGAATTCATATTCCTCGGTCCAAAATCTACTTGGGTTTGAATGTAAGCATAAGCAGAGTCGGTATTGAAAGATGGAGCATTCACCGTAATGGTATGCACCGGTGGCACATCCACAACTTTGGGTTGGTTATTGCACTTATCGCAAGAGGAGAGAAAAAGTGAAGCACCACAGATGAACGCAGATAAACGCAGATTTAAAGACATGATATTTTATTTAAGGAGACATGATTAAACGACTGATACCCTTTTTCATGTCAGTGACATTGAAGTTAATTAACAGACCGATTTCTTTTCCAGATAATTTCAGGTATGTCAAGATCTGAGCTTTATGTATTTCGGCAATCGCATCAACCGATTTTAATTCGAGTATGATTTCATTTTCTACCAACAAATCAATCCGATAACCTGCTTCCAATTTTATCCCATCATAAACAACCGGCAAGCTCTTTTGTTGTTCCACACTCAATCCTTCCTTAACTAATTCATGAACCAAGCAAACCTCATAAGTACTTTCCAATAAGCCGGGACCCAAAGCCGAATGAACCTTATAAGCGCAGCCAATGATTTTATATGTTATATCATTAGTTTTCATCTGTGATCATCTGCGTAATCTGTGGTGAACAATTATCCCACCCTCCATGACACTCCTTCCTTCCCATCTTTTACCTGGATTCCGACCTTCGCTAATTCATCGCGTATTTTATCTGAAGCCGCGAAATCTTTCCGAGTCCGTACATCTTTTCGAAGTTCCAGAATCAGGTTCATTAGACCTTCTACTTTATCACCTCCGCATTCTCCCTCTTCCTTGAGGCCCAAAACACCCACCACAAATTCCTGAAATAGTTTTTGAAGTTGCTCCTTATCAGAAGTAGAGATGCTGTCATTACCATCATTCACCGAATTAATAATGCGAACGGCTTCAAATAAGTGCGACAAGGCCATCGGGGTATTGAAGTCATCATTCATGGCTTCATAGACCTTTGCTTTAATCGCTGACAAATCAAACGATGTAGTGGAAGATGTTTTTAAAGTATCCACCAGTTTAGCAGCGTTCATCAAGCGCTGATAACCTTTCTCAGCAGCTTGCAAGGCGGCATTAGAAAAATCTAGCGTACTGCGATAGTGGGCTTGAAGCATGAAAAAACGAACCGTCATGGCAGAATAGCCTTGCTCTAACAAAGGATGATTACCCGTGAATAATTGTTCCGGTAAAAAAGAATTGCCGAGAGACTTACTCATCTTCTGCCCGTTCACCGTCAGCATATTTGTGTGCATCCATATTTTAGCAGGGGCCTTATGATTGCAAGCAACGTTTTGTGCTATCTCATTGGTATGATGTGTTGGAATCAAATCCATTCCACCTCCGTGAATGTCAAACTCTTCTCCCAAATACTTCGTACTCATCGCGGAGCATTCGATATGCCAACCCGGGAAACCTTCGCCCCAAGGACTTGGCCAACGCATGATATGTTCCGGCTTTGCCTTTTTCCAAAGTGCGAAATCCAGTCTTCCCTTTTTCTCTTCTTGTCCTTCTAAATTCTCACGAGTACCTTCGAGCAACTCATCTAATTTTCTACCACTTAGTTTGGTATATGGATACTGCTTGGCGAATTTTCCACATCAAACCAAATCGTGCCATCTACTTCATAAGCCAAACCATGCTCCATGATTTTTTTTGTCATTTCGATTTGCTCGATGATATGTCCGCTGGCGGAAGGCTCAATGCTCGGTGGCAACAGATTGAATTGTTCCAATACGCGATGAAAGTCCACAGCATATAACTGAACAATTTCCATTGGCTCCAACTTCTCCAGCCGTGCCCGTTTCGCAATCTTATCTTCCCCTTCGTCGCCGTCGCTTTCCAGATGCCCTACATCCGTAATGTTGCGCACGTAACGCACCTTATATCCTAAATGCAACAAATAACGAAACACAATATCAAACGAAAGAAAGGTGCGGCAGTTGCCGAGATGCGCATGGCTATACAAAGTGGGGCCGCATACATACATGCCGACATGCGGCGCGCTAATAGGTTTGAAAATTTCTTTTTCTCGGCTAAGGGTGTTATAAATTTTGAGTTCCTGCATGGTGTAAATATAATGGGAGATTCTGCGAATGGTATTACAATGAGAAAGTGGTCACCACCGGATAGTGATCTGACAATGGCTTAGTAATCGTTCGGTATGAATTAATTTTTATCGAAGGTGAATACAAATGATAATCAATTCTGAAAATGGACAGCCGATGAGCGTACGTCGCTCCAAAACCTTTCCCCTTTTCGATAAACGCATCGTTCAATCCCTCCTCCGCTGTTTTATAGGTATAGGAAACCGGTACATCATTAAAATCGCCGCAAAGAATTTTAAGTCCATTGAATTCATCCAGATGCTCTTTCACGGCATTCACCTGTATCGAACGCCGGGTGTAGGCTCGTTTCATTTTGCGCACAATGCTTTTGATTCCCTGCAAGTTGGTTTGTTGCTTTGTTTCCAACGAATCGAGCGTGGCGTAATCATCCTGACCCAAATGGATGGACTGAAAATGCACATTGAATAGCCGAAGGGTCTGACCCTTAATCTGAATATCGGCATAAATTCCTCCATTGCTTAATGAATTGTCAAAATCAATCTTCCCTTTTTCACCAATCGGAAATTTTGAAAATATCGCCACGCCCCATTGCTGATTCAACAGATCAGTTTTCCAATTGTTTTTAGGAGCCTTTGTTTTATAAAACTTATACAAATCCACGTTCGGCGGAAAGTAATAGTAAGGATAGCCCAGCGTATCTCTGAAATATTCAAGGTTATGAAAAAACAGATTGTTGGTATAAAACTCCTGCATGCAAAGCACATCCGGTTGTTCTTTTTCAATCAAGGCCAACATCGTCGTGCGCGTTTCTTTGTTGTGACTCCAGTTATAGAGGTCAAAACTCTTTACATTCCAGGACATCAGTTTAATTCCTTCTTCCTTACTGTCCTCTTTGAAATTCATCGCAAAGGTGGACTGAATAAAAGACCAACTGAGCACAATAGCAAATAGCGGTAACAAGCCAAACCGGTCACGTTTAGCAATCCACAAAACCAGAAAGAAAAAATTCATCACCAGCACTACCGGAAAAGCAAAGCCGATAAAAGCAAACTGCCAGTGTTTTGCCGGGTTAATATATGCCGCGAGGCAGGACGCCAACAACACCAACAGGGCAAGGATGTTCAATATTTTAAAAAAGCCTCGAAGCATTATTTAGTTAGCGGTTAACGGATAGCAGTTGACAGAAACAGCCGTTCTATTTTTTCCGCGAAGTACCATCTGACAACCATTTACTTCTTAGAATAATGAAACAAAAAATCCTTTTCTTCTTTGGTCAGACCGTCATAACCTGAACGAGCTATTTTATCCAGAATAGCATCTACTCTCTCCTGCTCATTTCCTGAGCGGGGATGGTTCGTTTCGGAACGCTGCTGCGCACTGCGGTGCGTCACTTTCATTTTCGATGAGGGATTGAATAGTTCTTTCAAAAATTGAAAAAACCTTCTGAACGGACTGGTCAAATCCACGCCACTTCTCAGCGCTTTGATAAAAAGAAAACCACTTAAGGCTCCGCCCACATGCGCAATGTTGCCCCCGGGATTCCCCATCGGAATATTAATCACCCCTAAGAGCAACGATACCAGAGCGATGTACTTAATCTTCACATCCCCAATCAACAACAGCCGCATTTCGTGATCAGGGTTCAGCGTGGTGGCGCCAAAGACAATGGCAAACACGCTGGCCGACGCACCGAGCATGTACGAACTCTCCAACATGGGTTTAAATACCGGAAGTACGTTGAAGGCCAAAATATAAAGCCCTGCCCCGGCCAATCCGCCGATGAGATAGAGCGGCAATATTTTTTTATCTCCCAAATACAAAATAAAAATCTCGCCAAACCAATACAACCAAAGCATATTGAACAACACATGAAAAACTCCTTTATGCAAAAACATATAGGTCAAAACCGACCAAGGCTGTTTCATCAGCAGTGATAGCGAAGCGGGTGCTTCCAGGTTGCTAATCAGCCATTCCATAAAGCTGTTGGTTTGAAACAGAAAACTGAAAAGTTGCAGCAAGCCCACCGCCAGAAATACCCCGATGTTGGCGAAAATCAGCTTCACCACCACGTTGCCATAGCGGAACTTATATTTCAAATCACCGATCAAAGATTGCGTCAGCATCAATAAAAATAATCGGTGTTTCGGCTCCAGTATTTCACCAATATGAAACCAAACAAAGCCCCGCCCAAGTGGGCAAAGTGTGCCACATTATCCCCCGAGTTCATATTAATCCCCAGGTAGAGTTCCAACAAAATATATCCTGTGATTAAATACTTTGCCTTGACCGGTACCGGAAAAAACAAAAGCATCAATTCCGTATTAGGGAACAAAACACCGAAGCCTACCAACACACCAAAAATGGCTCCCGAAGCTCCCACGGTTGTGCTATAATAAATACTCCGCAAGCCCGGAATAGAATAGGCCTCCTGCGCCGACGGGAAAAAAGTGCCGGTATAATTATGTACAATCCAAGCCTGAACGCCCATGTGAAGCGCCACGGCACCCAAGCCGGTCACCATATAGAAAAACAAAAACTTCTGCGGCCCCCAAACTCGCTCCAGCACTACCCCAAACATATACAGCGCAAACATGTTGAAGAAAATATGCGCCAGCCCTCCGTGCATGAACATGTGCGTCACAATCTGCAAAGGCTTAAACTCGGGGTTCGCAAAATAATGCAAGCCAAAAAGTGTATAAAGCTTTTCGCCGCCCAACATCGTGGCGGCAAACATTATCACGTTCACCAAAATCAGGTTAAAAACCACACTCCGCGCACTCATCTGTCCGAACATAAGGCAAATTTAACCCCTCCTTTCAGATTTGAATCATCTCTTCTCCTCCTCTTGACTATTTTTTTCTTTTGAAACTGCCTCAGACCTGCGCCAGCTAATAAAATAAGAAGAAAAAACCCCGCCCGATAGCTATCGGAACGGGGCTTTGGGTTTTATAAACTACAAAAGTCTTTGAGACTTTTGTAGTTTAAATGGCCTACACCCAGTTGGGGACATAAAATTTTATTTTTCTCTCGTCAAACGAACTTTCTCTTTCCCCATCAAAACAATCATTTCATTTTCAGTATAAGTTACGATTTCAAATTGCCTGTCCTTGTTACATGAATCTAACTTACCCCATTTTGAACCTTTACTATTAATTGAAACGGTTTTCCCAATCAATGTCCAAGCACCCGAACAGCTTTTACTACCGTTTTCCACCAAACACATTCCACTTTCAGCAAAAGTAAACGACTCTAAACCTGTTCTCCATGAGCCTACTAAATACTGATTATTAACTTCAGATTTAACTGGAACATGGGTCTCCTCGATTTTAGGAATAGCTAACTCAACACCAACATTTTTTGAACAAACATTTAATGCAGCACTTTGAATTCTTTTCAGTTCGGCATCAATTTTAGCATTGTAGTCTGCTTTGGAATATTTCTTAGTTATTTCTTCTAAAAAACATAATGCAACTGATTGTTTTTGTTCCTGATTTATATGGGTGTACTTTGATAACAAATTCATTGCCTCATCATAAACCCCGTTTCTATCACTTTTTTGCCAATCTGAGTTTTGCGAAAAAGATGGTAGTGAAAAAATAATTGAAATTATGGTAAACAGGATGGTTTTCATTTTTATTTATTAATATTTTCTCGCCTACTCTATATCCCCTTTTCGGCTACCTGGGAGCCCCCTAACCCCCAAAGGGGGAACAGGGTTGCGTTTTATTTTTAAGCCACTAGCTTAGAGATCTCTCTCCACCTACTCCTTCACAAATTTCTTGTTATTGACAAAGTACATGCCGCTAGGCAGGTGAGAGACATCTATTTCTTTTCTGCCTATCGCCTTTTCATTGAATAACACTTCGCCTAAAAGATTGGTAAGGGTGATAAACTTCTCGGTTTGAGTTTCAAGAATAATAAATCCATTTGCAGGATTAGGATAAATATTGAGAAAATAATCAATTGAGTTCTCCTCTATTTTAGTTATTTGAGAAAATTCAGCGACCAAATTTCTGTTGGATGATATAGAAAAGGTGTAACTAGTATCGGAACTGACATTATTTCCATTTTCAGACCAATGTGAAAATAAGTAACCAGTGTTGGTTGAAGTTGAAACAGTAACAGCACTGCCTGAAGTATAGGTGCCACTGCCCGTAGTTGTACCGCCATTAACTGGATTAGCAGATGTCGTTACAGTAAATGGCAATACATCTGACAACAATCTTTTCCATACATATCCCGTAGTCCCGGCGAAAATGTATCCATTGTTTACTGCTAAAGAAAATACAGTCAGATTGGTTAAGCCATTATTAATGGCAGCCCAAGTGCTGCCCCCATCAATGGATAGATAAACGCCGCCACCGCTGCTACTGCTAGCAAAAATATTAGAGCCTACTACTAAAAAGGAACTTATCGCTCCGGTAACATTTGTTGCCGTCCAGGTACTTCCATTATTAGAAGATACATATAAACCAGAATTAGTTCCTGCTAGATACTTTGACTTGAAAAATGATACAGCGCTAATTTGAGAAGGCAAACCACTATTATTTATTGTATTCCAGTTGACGCCTCCATTTACTGTCAAATACATACCGTTACTAATTGTACCTGCTAAAATTGTGTCTCCTTTGACGGCTAAGGAAGCAACTAAAGCATTCCAACTGTTTATCTTATTCCAATTCAAACCATTATTTCCTGATTTGTAAACACCAAAGGCTCCAGCATAAATATTTCCGTTGTCAACAGCTAAGCATCTTACATCATAAGCACCCAATCCATTGTTTGTATTAGTCCAATTGGTTCCATTATTAGAAGATTGATAAAAGCCGCCACCACCAGCTCCAACATAAATATCCGAACCTTTGGTAGCCAAAGAATAATATGGCCCGGTAGTCGTGCCGCTAACAATTGCCCAATTTCCGCCATCATTGGAAGTAATAGATACCGCTGTGCTTGTTACACCAAATAAATTTGAACCATTTGGGATTATTGCAGTAACATTTGGTTGGGTAGGGCCACTAGTGACTTGCCATTGTGCGGAAAGCTGCTGGAATGCTACAAGACAAATGGAAGTAGCAATTAGCATAATTTTATTTTTCATGATGTTGGTTTTCCCGCCTACTCTATCTCCCCTTTTCGGCTACCTGGGTTTAATGTTTCAAGACTAAAAATACTTTTCTTTCAGAATATCAAAAGCCCACCTTCCCCAATTCATATAATATGCTTGCACCGATTGCGTAGGCCAATATTTCCCAAATAATGGGTGGCAGTAGTTTCATGCGGGGATGCGAATAAGGTTCCTCATCCCAACCTCGGGTGATATGTCCCCATATTCTTTTAAGCATAAAAAAACTCCCGAATCTTCCGACCCGGGAGCCCGTTTTTGTTTTAAGGTTTTGTTTAGGTATGCGGTGCAATCACAATAGTCGCCACTTCGCTCCAGGGGCCGTCGCCGGTGGCGTTCACGGCGCGCACTTCTATCCATACCCGCACATTTTCCTGAGTGCCGACAAAAGTGATGCTCGATTTACGAGTGGTTTTGTCATACGTCAGCCAAGAAGAAGGAACGGCATCGCCAATGGCATAGCGAATCTGGAAACTCTGGATGTTATAGAGTTTAGAAATGCGATGCCAGTGAATATCAATTTCAAACTGATTATCACCTTGAGTAAGCCCAACATCCGCCACTCTTGGAGGCAGCGGGCTGGCATTGCCCTGTTCCTTGGTTTTTAGGTTGAGGCTTTCGATGATAGTTTTGTCGCCTCCGCTGGTGGTTTCAATATAATTTCCCAGGCGGGTAACAATCTCCACCAGTGCTTTTTCGCGGAGGTCTTGCACCTCCACTGCCGCTGTATAGGCCCCTTTTGTGTTCGCCACATCTAATAAAGCCTGATGGGCGGCATCCACCGCCGTTGTTACATCGGCCAAAGTAGGGTCGGGATTCGTGAATCGGACATCGCCCGTGAGTTTTTGAACCAATTCTTCGGTAAAGTCAACTTTTTTGTCTAGAGTTTTGTTCCAGAGGTCTAAAACGAGTTGTGTAGGTAGCATTTTGTTTGATTTTGAGGTTAAAAAATGGATTTATGATAGAGCCATGAAGGCGGGGTTTTCGACGGTTTTAACATAAAAACAAGGAAATTTTGAAGCGAGCGTCTCCTATTTTGAAAAACAGACATCCTTTTTTGAAATCAGACGTCAAACCTGAGACGGCAGACGTCAACCTGACGAGATAGACGTCCAACCTGACGGGTTAGACATCAAACCTGATGAGTTGGACATACAAACTGACGAGGAAGACGTCAAACTTGACAAGATAGACGTCAAATCTGACGAGTTAGACATACAACCTGATAGGTTAGACATCAAACCTGACAAGTTTGACATACAACCTGACGAGAAAGACATCTTGGTGGATGAAAAATACTTGCCCTCCCGATGCTGCAAAAGCAGACCGGTGATGGGAGGTTTCCTAAATATTAAAGTACATGGGGGGGGGTAAAAGCGCCCCTGTTACGCTGCCAGAGGGCATTGTAGCGATAGAAAGGAGATTTTTATTTGTTTGTTTCAAAAGCACGTGGCGGCTGTTTTGCTATGAATCCTAAACGAAATTAGCAACTGTATTCTAATTTCCAAATATTTATTTGCCCCACCCTAAGTTTCGGAGGCAGGCCCTAAGCGAGCAGCTACTTGGATTTCTTTTCTTGATATTCTTGTGCGTATTGTTCGAGCACGGAGTAGAATTCGGCACCGTATTTTCGGATGAGCGGCTCTTTTAAAAACTTAAACACCGGCACCTTTAATGCTTTGCCGTTTTTGCAGGCGGCCTTGCACACATTCCAACGCTCATAGTTTACCGCGTCATAATTTTTGTATTTTTTGATTCGTATGGGATACAGATGGCAAGAGATAGGCTTTTTGAAATCAATCACCCCGTCGCGAAAGGCCTTTTCGATGCCGCAGATGACCACGCCGTTTTTATCATAATTCAGCCAGGCACAGCCGGGGCTGTTGTCCATCAAAGGCGTGCACCACTCTTTATTTTCTTTGATGAAAACATATTTCCCCTGATTCTCGATGGCGCGAATGCCCTGCTCGGTGAGATAGGGTTTCACCTTTTCATAAATAGAGTCAAGAATTTCTAATTCGCTTTGGTCTAATGGCGCGCCGAAGTCGCCGGCCACACAACAAGCACCCTTGCAGGCGCTCAAGTCGCAGACGAACTGCTCTTCCACCACATCATCGCTGATTGTTTTATCATCAATGACAATCATAATAGTCTAAAGGGTTTTAAGATAAATCTCCTCGTTGCCTTTGCGCATATCCAGTTGGCTGCCGCTCAGATTGAGAATGCGATAGATGCGCACATCGTTGGTGGCGGCGTTGCGCAGTTGCAGGTCTTCTTCGCTGTTGATCAGTTCCCAACCTCCCGAATTAGCACTTGGAATAACCGCAGTGTCCACAAAGTGGGTGGTGTCGTATTGGATAAAATTGATGGAGCCGTCGGTGTTGTAAAAAGTATCGGGAACGACAAAGAAATTGGCCGAATAGGTGAACGATTCCCATGATTCTAAATAGCTCTGGTTGTTGTCCAGAGTCAGCCGATAATTTACCATCACCGTATCTTTCATTTTGGTTGAAAAATTCTGTCCGGCATATAGATACTTATCGAGTGTCCAAGTGCCGCTCAGCTTTTTGACAAAGGATTTTCGGTCGCAAGAGGATAGTAAAATGCCCAAGCCCAAGAAAATGATCAGCGTTTTTTTCACAGTATATTTTTTATTGAATGAATAGGCTTACTCTAATTTGCGCAAATACAATTCGGTGCTGTCGTTGCGCAACTGCACATGGGCAGAAGTGAGATTAAAAATGGTGTAAGCACGAAGGATGTCGTAGGGAATCTGTACGGTGTCCACGGTTTTATAGCCGGTGTAGGCGAGAATAATTTTGGTGTCATCATCAGAAAAAGAATAGGCTCCCGCCGTGCGAATGGTATCGGGATTCCCGGCATATTGTTCCGAAAAAGTTCCGGCTTTTGTAAATGAAATCATATAGCCGGCGAAATCGCTCTGGAACTGCGTTGTCCGGTCTGCATTCCGGTAGAGGTATTTGTAAAGCTCCCAGTTGCCATCCAGCGCTTTTTTATAAGTACCCTCTTTGTTGCAAGAAACGAAGGCCAGCGTTAGTAACAGGAGTGGAAATATTTTTTTCATCCGGTTTTGGTTTTCAGACGGTCGAAAATAGAAAAATTCTTAAACGGCATTGCTTATAATTTCACCAGACGATATTCTTTATTGCTGCCTTCTTTCAATGTCATCTTCTTAGCGGTGAGGCCGGACAATCCATAATTGCGAACAGTTTGGTCGGCGCTGTTTGTCAGCTTCAGATTATTTCCGTTGTTGTTTATTTCCCAAGGGCCAGTGACCGTGAGCGGAATGAAAACGGCCATCGCCGTTTCGGTAAAGGTGCCGTTGGTTTCAAACTTAAGCTGGTAATTGCTGAGCATGGTATTGAAATCATTCGTTTTGTCGGCTCCGTCTTCATAATATTTGTCCACCTTCCAGGTTCCGATAAGGGCGACACTTTCTGCTACTTTTTTGCAGGAGGACATGGTGAGCATAAGCCCAATGAAAATGATGGATATTGTTTTCATAATTATTTAGTTTCTTCAAATGTACCGGTTCCTTTATTCTTTCGAACATTGTTCCACATAAAGTATCTGCCATTCATCGCCACGTAAACGCCCTTTGGAAGTGACTGCACAAAAGCCATGGCACTACCGAGGTTAAACAGACCGTCAGAGCTGCCAAATTTAATAGGAATCATAGCACCGGTCAGTACAATGGTTTTGTCCAAAGCGACCTCACCCAATTTTCGGGCAGTCAATTCCATGGTATCGGTTCCGTGGGTTATCACAATCTTTTCTTCGTTGCATTGTTTGCAATGGCTCACGATTAACTCGCGGTCGGCATCGGTCATCTCCAGGCTGTCCACCATCATCAGGGTACGCACCTGCACATTCAGGTTGCTTCGCCCCATCTTCAACAGCTCGGGAAGATGCGTGTCTTTGAAATAAAGCTGCCCGTTTATCTCGTCGTATTCCTTATCGAAGGTGCCACCGGTAACCAGAATTTTAATAGCCATGCAATATGATATAGCGCAAAAGTAGAAAAGGAATCTATTTCGGGCGAGAACCGGAGTTTGATCTCTATAAAGCGATTATAACTCTCTGAAAAAACAGACGATTAATTTACCAGTCAAACCTTGTAAAAGTACCACGGCAGGTTGTGTTGGATTATTGGTATGCTACAAAATATATCCGCCAAACTGAATCTTAAAAGCATCGTCGTCGTATAACTTAGAAAAATGGATTGCTAGATGAAGCGGATTTTTACAATTCTCTTAGTGGTTTTATCAGGTGCTTCTTGGGCTAATGTTCAGGCAGGCTTTACCTGACAAAACAAGCGGATGTCCGCCACTGTTAGTTGATTTCGCCGATTCTTCTTCAGACAATACAACGGATTGGCTTTGGGATTTTGGCAACGGAAACACTTCGCTTTTACAGTCTCCCTCTGCTCTGTTTCTGGAACCCGGAGATTATCTGGTAAAGCTGACAGTTAAAAATGACTTGGGCGAAACCGATTCAACAACTAGAAATATCAGAGTTTTCAGGACACCAAAAGTAGATTTCTATGTAAATAAACCGATTGCCTGTACTTATGATACTATCTTTTTCTATCATGACATTACTCTGGGCGATGCTCCAATTACTGATTATGGATGGGGATATGGAAATGGTTTAGCGACTATTATACCCAATCCAAGCCTTAAATATCCAGTAGGTTCCTATGATATTACTTTAGTGGTTAAAGACTCTAATGGATGTTCTGCCAGCCTAATCAAACCAGGGTATGTAAACGTATTTAAACCACCAGTAGCAAAGTTTACAGCTTACCCTACCAAGACTTGCAATCCTTCATTAACAGTGAACTTTAGTAACAGTTCTACCGGAAATGGATTGAGCTATTATTGGGACTTTGACGGAGTCAATTCATCTACAGTTAAAAATCCCCCTGCATACACTTACCATCAGCAAAAATACAGTGCTAATCTGACCGTAACAGATTCCAACGGTTGCAGAAGTAAAAACAGTGTGGTAGTACAAGCGACATCCATGACAGCAAATTTTAAGCCCTCGAAGTATATTGTATGTACCGGAGAGAACATCACTTTTACTAATACTTCAAATTTTCTGGGAACAGAATGGTTCTGGGATTTTGGTGACAGTACTACTTCTACATCAAAAACCCCCTCCCACGCCTATGAAAACCCCGGCATCTATGATGTCAGCTTACGAATTGCGGATGGAGAATGTAAGGACAGCATTATGTATCTAGCGCTCCTTACCATTACCCCAGGTGCCAAAATAAACGGCATGGGAATTTCGGCAGATGTTAGCCAGTCATGCACACCGCCTTTAAAAGTAAACTTCACCAACAAAACGCCGATGGATGGAGTTATAGGTCTTCAATGGAATTTTGGAGATGGAAATACTTCCACTGAATTAGATCCCACACACACCTATACCAGTTCTGGCTCGTTTACGGTTACCTTAACTGTAATGGATAGTGGCGGATGTATTACAAAGATGAGTTTTCCTAATTATATCAGCACCTCTGGACCAGGAGTAAATTTTAACACTCCGACAGGTTGCTTTGGCACTCCTTATACTATTCGGAATTCTTCCGCCGGGGCAACTTCTTATTTATGGACGTTTTATGATGGGACGACTTCGACCACCACCAATCCCCAAATTACATTTCCCAATCCGGGATCATACAATGTAACGCTAAGAGGAAGAAGCTCTTTAGGTTGTGAGAAAAGCATCACAAAAACTATTAAGATAGATACGGTCAACGTAGATTTTAATGTGGATGCCACCTTCTCTCCTTGTCCACCTTTCGTGGCTACTTTTAAAAACACTTCAAAAACCAGCGGATTAACCTATTCATGGGAATTCGGAGACGGGGTTAAGGACAGCAAGCTAAACCCCACACATATTTATTACTACCCGGGTAAGTATTCCGTAAAACTAACCGGCACAAATAAAAATGGCTGTAAGGATGTAGCTAATTATCCTGACCTGATTGAAGTGCAGGGACCAACAGCCCAATTCAATGTATCACCAAAGCTAGGTTGTTTGCCGCTTCAAGTAAATATTTCAGCCGAGCCTTCATCCAACACTAAAAAATTCTGGTGTGATTTGGGTGACGGAAATGTAATAGAAGATTCGCTTAGCATCAATCATACCTATTCTGAAGCGAGAACCTTTTACCCAAAGTTTGTGCTGATAGATCATGTAGGCTGTTCTGTTTCTTATCCATTAGATTCTATCAAAACATACGCCTCGCCAACTTTGGAGGTCAAAGATACTTCTGTATGTCGCGGTGATTATCCGACCATCAGTCTGAAATCAGATGGTACCCGATTTAAATGGACTCCTTCTCAATTTCTGGACTGTGATACTTGCAAGAATGTGCTTGTTTCTTCTAATGACACTATTTCTTATCAAATCGTAGCAACTAACAAGGGAGGATGCGAAACAAAGGCTTCGATTAAAGTAAATGTAGAGCCAATACCAAATTTAGTGAGTACAGGCCCCATAAGCCTTTGTGCAAACGATGAATATCAATTGTTTGTCGGCAATGCCCCGAGAATAGTTTGGTCTCCAGCCATATATTTAGATGATTCTTCTTCATTGAACCCTCTCTGCAAACCGCAACAATCTGTTGATTATACAGTTACCGGTTATAATCTTCTCGGTTGCTCGGCCACAGCCATAGTTCCTATAACCGTCAAAAGCAAAGTGGATATTTCACTACCACAAGACTTCGCCGTTTGTCCTTTCGATACCACTCAGATTGAAACCATGATGAACTTTGGTTCGGTGCTCGGAGTTCATTACCAATGGAGCCCACCCTATTACGTGGATGATGCACAGACAGCTAATCCTTTCGCTGTGATGAAAAACCGTCCAATCACTTTTCAGTTAATTGCGTCAGGAGGTGAATGTGAAGCAGATACCGAAATCGTTACAATCAATATACGTGCCTTACCGGTGTTAGAGGTATCAAATGATATCACCACCACTCCAAATTCTGAAATACAATTATTGGCTACCTCCAGTAAAAAAGTAAGCTATCAATGGCAGGCACCCGAAGAACTCAGTTGCACCGACTGTCGCCGACCGGTCATTCGCCCTACCCTTTCACAAACGGTACAAATCGAAGTAACTGATGAATATGGTTGCAAAACTCAAGATTCCATCCGTATCCGCATCACCGGATGTGATGAAAATACGGTCTTTGTGCCCAACACATTTACCCCCAATGGCGATGGACGAAATGATGTCTTCCGCATCCGTTCACTATCACTAACTAGCCTTGACTACTTCCGCATCTTTGATAAATGGGGCGGGGTAGTGTTTGAAACTACAGAGTTGGATAAAGGCTGGGATGGCTTAGCTCCTAACAAACAATTTGAGTCCACCGGTGTCTATGTCTATATGTTCCAAGGCAAATGTGAAAATGGTAATACGATTTCTAAAAGCGGAAATGTAACCGCTGTCCGATAAAAATTTATCTCTTAATAATACAACTATGAATAATAATTTAAACAATCTAAACAAACCACTGAGCATCTCTGATCGCATCCGGACCATTCGAGAATTTCGTGGATTTAAGCAGATCTCTGTAGCGAACGACATGCAGATTTCTCAACAAGCTTACAGCTTTCTCGAACGAAAAGCAGGCAATGTAAAAATGGATACGTTGAAGAAGTTTTGTAACGTCATGAAGGTGGATTTACCCTTCCTTTTGGCTACCGACATTCCGGTGACCAAGGAAAATATGGAAACCTTCGACCGCCTGAACTATTCTAGCGTTTTCAATGATTTCAAATTATTGAAAGCCAAAGCCGAAGCTTACGAAAGCCTCCTACAAAAGAAAAATGCGATAGATAATCTCACTATGTGATAATGTGCCCTCAACTCAAAGCTGTTAAAGCACAAATAGGCTTCCTTCGTAAGACACACATAAGTACAGAACGAACAGCTGTTAGGTTGGTAGAAAATACTACATCTCCTCAGTCAGTTTCTATTTCTATTCCAACACAATCTTACCTGTGACAATCATCTCTCCGTGGCGGATGACCTTATAAAGATAAATACCCAAAGGTAAATTCTCGGCGGTGATTTTAGTTTTCTTTAAAACCAGAGGAATATCTTTCATCACGACCTGACCTTGCACATTATATAGGGAAAAATTCATCCCATCTAGCAAATCATTTGCCATCATTTCTATGATTGCTTCCTTACGCATAGGATTCGGGAAAACAGAAATAGCCAATTGATTTTGCATTTCATTACTCAAAAAAGTAGGGAACCCATATTCATAAGCCCCAATGTCAATAGCTGCGCCGGAAATATTACGTTGTAATAAAGGCAGGGTATCGCTTTGAAACATAAAAGCAGGAGCCAAGTTATATCCGGTGCTGGTCTGGCCAGGGTTTGCTCCATGATCTATAGCAGTCGTGGCAGATGCCAGTAAATTAAAATCACCATCAGTCGAATTGGCAAAATTAAAAGAAACGAAATTCGGGATGAAGAGGTTGTTTGACGTATCCAGCACCGCAGGTATGTTCCCTGAAAACAAGGTGTTCGATGCACCAGTGGTGGAAGCAAAAATGTTATTGTAAAATTTGAAGGCCGTAATGTCGGAAACCGGAGAAACATTTACAAATCGAACATTTCCTGCAAATTTATTAATGACCGTATTATTGATAAAATATAGTTCCTCCAACGGATTAGTAACTGCATCCCATCCGATAATACCATGATTGGCGCCGGAAGGTCCTTGAATAATCACATTGCCAATCACGACCAACATTCCACCTTGTGCTATGTTCAATTCCCAACTACCGTTACCAGATGCTTCATCAATTAGATTGTATAAGATATAGCTTCTCTGCGCCCGTGTCTTTAGAGAGTTAGCTTGTCCCCTCGGGTCATGAAAATGACAATTCATTACCACGAAACTGTCGGTGTTGGCACTGATATAAATATGATGCTCGTAGCCTATGTATGATGAGTTGCTGCCGTTATAGCCATTGTTGCTGAACTCAGAGTTCTCAATAATCACCTGACTGCCGTTATAATTTCCGCCTTCCAAAATTCCATTCTGGCAATTCACAAAGCAGCAATTTCTGATATGGAGATTAACTGATTGATACCGGATACCGGCGCCGTTACCTCCATTGCCATCTGAAACCTGTGCTCCGTCGAAGGTGATGTTTTCGATATAGGCATTGTCAGATACCCCTGGCTGTTCAAATACCCAGATTCCTTTGCCGTTAGAAATGTCACCGGTATATTTCATCACCGTCGGGTTCTGACTCGTGCCCATTCCGATGAATTTTAAATTCTTCTTTTCCCACTTTACCGCGTCATTAACATAGGTCCCTCCGTCTAAATAAATCGTATCACCGTCATTCACAAGATTTTTTACTGTGCTCGGCAAAGGATAAGTGCGACTTGCTCCCACAAGCCAAGTGGCAGCATGGAGACCTGGACATAAAAAGACTAAAGCAAAAAAGATGGTGATTCCCTGATGTGTTTTGTTTTGCAACATACAGAGCTAAGATGGAAATTTTAGCAAGAGGAATCTATCAGCAACTAAAATTGCCTGACTCCCCTTCCTCCGGTTCTGTTGATGCGGGTTGAATTTTCTCCACCGGCAGAAGTAACAAAACTTCGGTTTGAAGTCTGACAATAGGAAGAAATATTATTCCAATTACCACCTCGGACTACCGAGCGAACCACCCCATTTTGCCCACCCCAGTTTGTCGCATCAGCGAATCCGATAGCACCGAGTTCGCCGTCTCCCAGTACACCGGTAAATGCGGGGGCAACTCCGTAGCCGGAGCCGCTATTAAAGCCGATATGATATGCTTGTTCCCAAACGTTACCCGACAAATCAAGAATGCCATAATAAGAAGCGCCTGCTCCAGCGCGATCGGTACTTCCGGTGGCGGCAAAACCTACTCGAAGCGGCCCTAAAGTGTTGCCTGCATCATAAGCACAAAGGCCATTGCCGGAGGCCGTTGAAACTTCTGTCTCTTGCCCGGCGTTGGATAAGGCATCAGATTTTGCCTGCAATATCGTTGTGGTGTTCCATACATGAGCCGCTACTACGGGTGTCCCTTGCGAAGAAGGTCCGCGCGCAGCTTTTTCAAATTCCAACTCCGTCATAGGTCGTAAGGCTACCCAATCTAAGTAGGCAATCAAATCATACCAATTCAAGTAATTGCAGGCGATATTCCCTCCGTCGTCGGCTTCATCAAAAGTGCCATTATTGTTCAGGTCTGCTCCATACACTGCCGGGCTGAGGGGTGAACCGGTCGCGGAAGTTTTGATTCTGATTCCGTTTCGGCTAGGTGTGGCGGCAGGAGCCAATGCCAAAGTGCCGACAGAAGAGGTAACCGATGAGGCGGTACGGTTGATTTGCTGAGCTGCTGGTAATAGATTGAGAAACTGGATGTATTGATTTTGACTCACTTCATATTTCATGCAATAAAAGGCTGCATAGCCTTTTGGAAAATCTGCGGAGATAGCAAGGTGTTGGGTAGGAGCAGTATTGTTGTATCCGGCAAGAGTGTTGGCCGAAAGTCCACCCTCACTGGTTATTTCTTTCGGGCTAGATGTGCCGTTAGTCCCCATGGAGTTTTGTGATAGTGGAGGAGTTGCTGTACTTCCATCGCCTACATAAAATGCACCTTCAGGCACATTCACCATTTCAATACCCACTAGTTCAAAGTTTACATTGGCAATATTGCTAAAGGCAGTTCCAAACGCCAAACTGACAGAACTGGTAGAAATATTGCCCGTACCCACAGCACTTTGACGAATAAAAACTCCCATCCCATCTGTAACGGCATCTACCTGTAATACTCCTCCAGAAACACTGTGGTTTCCACTGGTGGTACTAAGTATCCGTTGGTTCCAAGTCTTTTCCTCCGTATTGCAATCCTGATACTTCACAACCACCCAAACGGCATCCCAATTGGAAGGGGCGGAGGACATATTCCAACTATTATCCCAACTGATATCAAAACTTATAGTTGATGTAGTGGCAGAGATATTTGTCAATTGCAGATTATTGGCAAAAGCAGAACCACAAAAAGCAATCACTGCAAAAAGCGTTGTCCCAAAGCGCTTCCAAAGGTTGCAGCTCGTATTCACCTTGTCTCGTTTTACTGAGTAATTCATTTTACAAATAATTTTTTACTCTCGTGAAAATCACCCGCAATGAACTCCAGAATATACATAGCAGCGGCCAGCCCCGGATTCTTCACCAATATCATGTTATTCCCTTTGGTGGCATTCGCATCTTGGCTGATTACCTTTCTGCCTGCCACGTCGAATACAGAGAGGCTAAGACGTTCATTTACATTTGTCTGAAACGATACGTTGAAATTTTGATTTTCTCCAACGAAAGCGTTGAAAGATTGTGAATAGGATGAGTTGAACGAAACGGCCACTATCTGAGAATGGGTGGTAGTTCCATCAAAATCTGTCTGGCGAAGTCGGTAGTAGGATACTCCACTTAGTGGTTGTTTATCCGTTTCTCTATACGTAAGTACTGCTGTACTGTTTCCCGCTCCATCTACCATAAACAGGTCGGAGAAATTAACTCCATCACGACTGCGCTCTACCGTAAAATAATCGTTATTGATTTCTATGGCGGTCATCCATTTCAACCGGACTACCTCTCCTTCTGCCCAGGCGGTAAACTCAAGCAGTTCCACCGGTAGCGCCGAACCAGGACCGCTAAGTGTCCAGTCTGAGAAGGCATTTATTCCGGTTTGTTGCACCCAGTTAGCATTTGCATCTCGAGTGAGCAGCGAAGGAAAGAACTGTCCGGTCCATGTCGCTCGCTGATCTTCAGACCGCCAAGGAGTCAAGACCGGTTCGCTGTTGGAGGCAAGTTCAGCGTCGAAATAGTGCATTTTCATGGTGACATCCAGATTGGCGTTTACCACTGGAATAATTTCAAAATATCGCTCTATGGCGGGGCTGCCGGGTTCTACCAGATAAGAATGGTGACCACGGTTGACTTCGCTAAGTCCCGGTGCCGCTGTGGCGCCGGTTGTCAAGTCAATTCCAAGTCCATGAATATTATTATAGGCGGTGGAGAGTTGAGATATATCAATTAAACTTCTTACCTGACCTGAATCGCCAGTGATACGGCTGGTTTCCGTTTCTCCGGCGAGCATACCGGTAGTGCCCAAATCAATATAATGACCATTCAGATTCACCATGCCTTGTGTAATCTTAAACTCATCGCTCACATCAATATCCTGATTTAATATTAATGCGGTGGAAAGACTGCGATTAGCGACCTCCACATAGGAAAATTCAGTTGGGATCGTCCCCTGTATTGATTGCAGCGTAGGGCCTCCGAATTTGACCGTGCCAATACCAAGCGAAGTTATCCCGTTGTTGGTGAAATCTCCATGAAGTTCCAGATTGAATCCAAAAAAAGTGGTGACCGAGGCATCAGGTTCAATAGTTAGATTATGTGCAAAAGCAGGCGGCGTATTATAAATATTGGGTTGGTGATTGCCGAGCTGCACTTCGGGGATGGTCACATCAATGGTAGTGTCCGGTATAATACCGCATCCCCAGTTGGAATTGGTATTCCAGTCGGGGCTGGTCACGCCTATCCAATAGCCTTCTCCTGCTACCGTCCAGGAAGCCATACTTGAATCAGCGGCCAGGCATCCTTGGCCGGTAGCCGAACGCCATGAACGGATTTTTACAATTTCAATCCCCTGTAAAGAGTTTGTAAGAATGGGATCACTTACTGTGTATGAATTCCAAAGAGTACCAGCATTGGTACTGTATTCATATATATCTTGAATCGTGCCAACGCCTCCTGTTCCGGCATTGAAAGAGGCCGCTACATCCGTACCCGGACAAACATAATCCACGTTGGGATCCTTAATAATAGTTGGTGATGAGGGCTGGGCACCTACTACCAATGTTGAATTTGGCGAATAGCCGGAGATACACCCCGGATAGCTCACTAAAACCCTATATACATAACCATTAAATGAATTTGTTACGGGATCAATCCATAAGGTATCTTCGGTTGCACCGGTATAAGGAGCGCCATTTGAAATAGAATTAAATACGGTTCCGCCATTGATAGATAGCTCCCATTGGTAAATAAGCGATGTATCTCCCCCTGCTAAACCAATAAGGGCCTGGCTGTTCTCGCAGACAGGATTGGAGGCCGGAGGAGGAACATTAAAACCAAGTGAAGCAGCCAACAGGGCACCGGCAGAGCCATCGGCATCGCCCCCGCTAAATATGGAAAACAGTTCTGGATAACATACCGACTGTATAAAGGCATCATTGCTAAACCCATCGGCAATTCCTCCATTAAAAGGAGTAATCAGTATAGGAAAGCAAACCGAAACAACCTGTGTATTATATGCAAACCCATCAGCAATACCACCGCTAAACGGATTGATAATGACCGAATAGCACGTGGAATTAATTAAAGCATATTCTGCAAAGCCATCCGCCACACCGCCACTAAACGGATTAATAATGACTGAAGAACAAGTTGAGTTCATTTGATTGTCCTGTGCAAACCCATCGGCAACACCACCGCTAAAGGGAAGTAATAATGAAGGAGTGCAAACCGAAACAATTAATTGTCCTTCGGCAAAACCATCTGCCACTCCACCACTGAAAGCCGTAAACAAAGTGGGAGCGCAAACCGAGTTGATTAAAGTATCATAAAAATGAGTATTGCCGTCCCCTCCGGCATAAGGATTGGCCGTGATAGCAACGCAAGTGGAATTAGTTAGTCTGACACCCGACTGCCCATCCGATGATCCTCCAACAAACGGAGCCTGACCATACATGGAAGTGACACTAAACCAAGTTATGATGCAGCTAAGTATTAAAGATATGGGTAGTTTTCCATACATCGGCGTAGATCTTTACTGTGTGACAGTGGATCTTAAAATTGTCTAACCCCTCTACCGCCAACATAATACCAACGGTTATTAGTTTGAGGCCCATTCCATTCCATACGCGGGTGCAAATAATAGCGCATTGAAACTCTTAGTTGGCTCCAGTCGTTTGCAAAGTCTCCCCCACGGAGAATGGATTCACGATAATCAACGAGCGGAGATCCCCAACTGGCTTGGTCGGCTTCGCCATTTGAGTTGAGCGTACCATCGCCTAAAGTTCCTTGGAAACCAGCAGTCATAGTCATCGGCCCAAGCCCTGGGTTACCCTCGTTGTGAATACGACCGATGTGATAACACTGCTCTGCAACATTACCGCTCATATCCAGAATGCCATAATACGTAGCGCCTGCTTGGGCACGACTGGTACCCGATTTAGCGGCAAACCCTACACGAAAAGGCCCTGAAACGTTATTATCTATGCTGTACGGACAGAGCCCATCGCCAGCCTGTCCTGATATTTCATCAGGACGACCGGGGTTTGAAATCCTCCACCCATCATCCCACTGATTGGTTGCTTGCGAGAGATTAATGTTTCCCCATGCATAAATCTGATCAGGGAAAGGCCCGGCAGAGGCAGGTCCACGACAAGATTTCTCGAATTCGAGCTCCGTCATCGGACGCAAGCCTGACCAATCAAGGTATGCCAGCAAATCGGTCCAGCTTAAAAAGTTGCACGCGATATTTCCGCCATCATCCACTTCATCAAAGGTGCTGTTGTTATTTCTGTTCATGCCATAAACTGCAGGGTTTAGAGGAGGCCCTCCGGCTGCTGGAGTTTTAATTTGTATATAATTACGATAAGTATAAGGAATACTAGCGGTAGTCATTGCTTCCGATTTTGTTGCTGATCCAGGAGCCACTGCAGTACGCACCGCTTGGTGAGCGGCTGGCAGAAGATTCAGAAAATGCACATATTGTGCTTGAGTAATTTCATACTTCATACAATAAAATGCAGCATAGCCTTTGGGAAACTCGGCGGGAATTGCAGGATGTTTATTTGCCCAATCCCAGTTATATGCTGTAGTACTTGCCAGTCCGTCAGCGGCAATAGATCCTTCACTGGTTATAGTGTTTGGCACGTTGGTACCATTTGTTCCAAAAGAACTGTTACTTACTCCATCTCCAGCAATAAAACTTCCCTGTGGCACATAGACCATCTCAATACCTACCACGTCAAAGTTAACCTGCGAAATATCGGCAAAGGCGGTTCCAAATGTCAGTGTTACAGAAGCAGTAGGATTGTTTCCCCCGCCAAAACCGGAGCGATAAATGAAAACCCCTTTCCCATCCGTCACAGCATCTACCTGCAAAAGACCACCGGTTACGCTATGGCTACCACTAGAGGTGCTCAAATCAAGATGATCCCATGATTTGTTTGCCGAGCCGCAATCCTGATACTTAACAAATACCCAGGCCGCATCTCTGCTCAGGTTATTAATATTCCAACTGTTATCCCAAGACAATTGGAAAGTAACGGTGGAAACAGTCGCACTGACGCTGTCAATCTGAAGATTATTCGCCAGAAGAGTGATTGGTGCCAGCACCAAAAAGAAAATCCAGGAGTATAAATGTTTCATAAGGATGCTTTAAATTTTTGTTTAAAATTATAAAATAATGTGGAAATTATAAAAAAGCAAGTGCGTTTGACAAATTTATTTGACTTTTAACATTTTGCAGTTATGCCTGCGATTCCCTGCATCGCAATTATCATGCCATAAAGTATAATAAGGTATTATAAGCCCCTTAAATAGGAGTGAAACCCATAGGTTATTAAGGGCTAAAGTTTCCAATCTGGCTTTTCCAAAAGTGTCTTTAAATCTGGTCATTCATTGTTTAGTTCTCTATACAGAGTAGGGCCTTTGAAGCCATCTATTGGGTTTATTGAAGGGTGTCTGAAATACCACTTGCTATGGAAAAGTTTTTTGAGGCTATATAGATTAATCATCTCTATTATGAGCAATACAATCAGCGCAACTAACACTATCCCATCTTAATCCTCTAAGATTTTATACCCAAACTTTTTAAACAACTACCATAAAACACCCGTTCTTTGCCGTTTAATTACCTACTGAAAGTATTCAGTAGCTTTCAAGTAGTATTTTGGTTCGGTCGTTTGATATTTGATTGCGAATCCTTCGTGTCTATCCATTATTGGATAGTTGAAAATTCAAAGACCTTTTTATTGCTTAAGGAAAATAGTTGCTTGATTGGTTTAAGCAAAACCTACATGACCGACTTGAATCGCCTTTTCCCTACTTTGTATATGCCTTCCCAGAGTAGTTAATTCGGCAATAATTGTTGTCTATATATATGTGTTACAAAAGGAACAGCAATAAGTATGTATTAGATTTCCCCGCTTCGCGCCCTTTCCATGCCAAACTGTCATTCTCTCCATCCATTTTTGACCAATTTTTTGCTATTCGGTACCCATCTCCAGCTATTCGGTCCCTGTTAGCGAGAGACAGGTGCCTGTTAGCAGCTACTCGGTCCCTGTTAGTCAAAGACAGGTGCCCGTTCGTAGCTACTCGGTCCCTGTTAGCTAAAGACAAGGACCAGTTAGCAGCTATTCGGTCCCTGTTAGCCAAAGATAGGGACCAGTTAGCCCAAAATAGGCTGCGACATTAAATGTTCAAGGACTTATTTTCTGCGCGATCATCATGGCTAAAGCCATTTAGCAAGAGTCGGACTCTCAACACACTGAAACGCGGTGTTATAAACCGCCATTCATAGCGGAACTGTTGGTACCAAGAGTTTTGGATAAACGTTTTACTGAATCTATACTTTCGAGGAATTAAAATTCCTACTATCCCTTTGTGGTTGAAATAAGGCAAAGTCAATAATTTCCTAAGGAGCTGTTTGGGTTTGAACAACCGAATTTCTTATGAATCTGATATGTCGCACGGAGGCACGGAGAACATAGAGGTATTTTCTCCGTGATGCTCCGTGCCTCTGTGCGATACACATTTTTTTACAGAGAAATCCAAACAGCCTCTAATAGTTTGATCTATATACAAGCTAATAACTTGCCTTCATGGATGAACTGAGGACAATCAACTTAATGAATAGACAAACCTGCAAAACTAAATCCCCATCTCAAAACTATGATGAAGTTCGTAAACCTTGCGCGCTTTATCGAAGAGAGCCGCTGCTTCATTAAAATCCAGTGTTTGTTGTCCGTCAGAAAAAGCTTTCTCCGGACATTCATGGATTTCCACAATTAAACCATCAGCACCGGCCATCACCCCGGCAAGGGAAACAGCTTCCACATGTTCGCGCATGCCTATTCCGTGAGAAGGATCAACCATCACCGGCAAATGCGTTTTCTCCTTTAATAATGGAATGGCATTCAAGTCCAGCGTATTGCGGTATGCTTTTTCATAAGTACGAATGCCGCGCTCGCAGAGAATTATTTTCTCATTGCCGTTAGAGAAAATATATTCGGCAGAAGAAAGCAGCTCTTCTATAGTTCCCGATATTCCCCTTTTCAGCAAAACCGGCTTACCTGCTTCGCCGAGCGCATCCAACAGATTAAAATTCTGAGAATTGCGCGCGCCTACCTGAAAAATATCTACATAGTCCATCATGTCTGGTATTTGGGAAAGTTCCATGACTTCGGTGATGATTTTAATTCCCTTTGCTTTACATACGCTATAGAAAAATTTCAGGCCCTCAATGCCCAATCCCCGGAAAGCATAAGGTGAACTTCTCGGCTTAAACACACCGCCCCGCATAATTTTTACTCCTTGCTCAGCGAGAAAACTCGCCGTTTTCTCTACCTGCTCCTCGTTCTCTATCGAACAAGGTCCGGCCATCAATGAGAAATTCCCGCGACTGATAACTACCCCATCACCCAGGTCAATCTTTGTGTCTTCCACTTTCCATTGACGCGACACCAATTGAACCTGATCTTTCACTATGTGTACGTCGGCCACACCGGCCAAATGACCTATTAACCGGATGTCAAATGTCTTGCTTTCCGGACAGACCAGATACGTTTTGTGGTTCGTTTCTATTTCCCTGCTGCTGAATTGCAGAGAAGAGAGCAAGTCGTTCACTTCTTTTTTCTGCTGCGCGGTGATATCAGCCGTTAACTGTATGATCATGTCGAATGGATTGTATGAATTGAGGAATACTATTCTCTAAATTGGGATATTGTTCGATATGCTTGATAAATGCCGTACCGATGATGCCACCTTGTGCATAGCGGCAGGCAAATTGAAACTGCTCGCGGTTGCCTATACCAAAGCCAATCATGACAGGCTTCTTCAAGCGAAGTGATTTCAATCGCTCGAAATAGTCCTGCTGTTTCTTTTTATCTGCGGAAACAGAACCAGTAGTTGAGGAAGAAGACACCGCATAAATAAATCCTCCACTTGATTTTTCAATTTCATGGATTCGTGCTTCGCCAGTACGTGGAGTAATCAAGAGTGCCTGATGAAGATTGTATTTTTTGAAAAGAGCAGCATACTGATCTTGATAAATATCCAAAGGCATATCGGGAATAATCAATCCATCCACACCGACCGCGGAAGCGTCGCTACAAAACTTGTCTATGCCATATTGAACCACCGGATTCATATAGCCCATCAAAAGTACGGGTAGATGAATCTGCTTTCTGAAATCCTTTAGTTGCAATAAAAGTTTTTTGATGCTCATTCCATTGCTAAGTGCCACCGTACTGCTATGCTGAATCACCGGACCATCCGCCAAGGGGTCAGAAAAGGGCATGCCGATTTCCACCATGTCGCATCCTGCATTCTGCAAGGATTGAAGAATAGGTATTGTATCCTCCAGATTCGGATAACCGGCGGTAAAATAAACGGAAAGAATTCCTTCCTTCTTCTTCTCAAATAGGGTATCAATTCGGTTAGACATAAGTGTCAAGATGTTTCATGTACGTATCTAAATCCTTATCTCCTCTGCCTGAAAGGCAAATCACTACCACTTCTTCTTTACCAAATTTTTTCTTTTCTAAAACGGCCAGTGCATGAGCTGTTTCTAGCGCACAAATAATTCCCTCCTGCTTAGCAAGGAAGAAACCCGCCTTCAAAGCTTCTTCATCGGTGACATATTCAAACGCGGCGCGCTTTGAGGTAAATAAATGAGCCAGTAAAGGGCCAATACCCGGATAATCTAAGCCGGCAGAGAGAGAGTAAGGTTCTGCAATCTGTCCGTCTTCCGTTTGCATCAGCAAAGTTTTACTTCCATGAATAATGCCCTTCCGTCCCGAATAAGTAGTTGCGGCGGTGTGGCCACTATCCACCCCCATTCCTGCGGCTTCCACAGCTATTAGTTTTACTTTTTCCTCATTCAGAAAATGATAAAAAGCACCGGTGGCATTACTGCCACCCCCCACGCAGGCCATTATATAATCTGGATTTTCATTGCCGGTGGCTTCCTTCAATTGCCATTTCATTTCTTCACTAATCACAGATTGAAACTTGGCTACCATCTCCGGATAAGGATGTGGCCCCACCACTGACCCAATAATATAATGAGTGTCCTCAGGATGATTAATCCAATCACGAATGGCTTCGTTGGTCGCATCTTTCAAAGTTCTGCTGCCCGATAAAGCGGGAACTACTTTGGCCCCCAACATTTTCATGCGTGCCACATTAGGCGCCTGGCGTTCCATATCCTTTGCTCCCATGTACACAATGCACTCCATTCCCTTCAGAGCACAGACCGTTGCCGTCGCTACCCCATGTTGACCGGCTCCGGTTTCGGCAATGATTCTTTTTTTACCCAATCGTTGGGCCAAAAGAATCTGGCCAATTGTATTATTGATTTTATGAGCGCCAGTATGGTTCAGGTCCTCGCGTTTCAGGTAAATATGACTTCCGTAATGTTCTGAAAGGCGTGTAGCATAATAAAGAGGCGAAGGTCTTCCGACATAGTCTTTCAGCAGTTGATGATATTCCTTTTGAAAACTTTCCTCCGCTACAATTTCTTTATAGCGAAGCCGCAGCTCTTCTACATTAGCATAAAGCAATTCGGGAATGTAGGCGCCACCAAATTCTCCATAATATCCTTTATCGTTTGCTTTGAAATCCATGCTACACAATTTGCTGTTTAAATAATTGCAAGGCCGCAATGTCTTTTATACCCGGTGATAACTCAAAGCAACTATTGACATCCACCCCAATCATATCCGGATGATGAAATGATTTTAAAAGAGCAACCTGCTCCAAGCCAATACCACCGCTTAAAAGAAAGGGTCGCGAAAACCTTTTCCCTTCGAGCAAGTTCCAATTGAACACAACGCCATTTCCCCCATAATTTTTTCCCGCTGCATCGAAGAGGAACATCTCTACATAAGGCGCATACAATTCAACACTTGAAAAATCAAATCTATCATCTATCCTAAATGCCTTGATAATTTTAATTCCTGCTTTGTTCAAATTCAGGCAAAATTCAGGCTTCTCATCCCCATGAAGTTGAATCATATCCAACCCATACAATTGATGAATTCGCATGATCTCCTCTTCGCTTTCATTCACAAAAACACCCACCTTTTTTATGTGTATCGGTATAGAAAGGATGTTTGCCGGATGCTCTGCATTAATAAAATATCGGAGCGAGGTAGGATGAAAGATGAAACCCATCCACTTTGGTCGCAAGGCCGTAATGGCTTTGACATTTTCATCTTCCCTTAGACCACAGATCTTGAGTTTCATTTTTAGAGTGCGTTCAATTGCCGGATAAACTTTTTGCAGGCCAACCCGGGGCGGCTTTCTTTCATGAATTGCTCGCCAATCAAAAAACCTTTGAAACCATTATTGCGAAAAGCTAACACCTGTTCGGGTTTACTGATACCGCTTTCTGCAATCTTCACAACATTCTTCGGCAACTTCTCTGCCAACCGAAGAGCATGGTCTGTGTCCACCTCAAAATTCTCCAGATTGCGATTGTTGATCCCCACATGAATAATAGAAGGATTCAACTTGACCATGTCTGTCTCGTCATGAATTTCAAATAACACTTCCATTCCAAAAGAAACAGCAAGGTCAGATAGTTGCTTCACTTTCTCTTTGGTCAGCAGCGCACCGATTAATAATATAGCATCTGCTCCTATAGACTTCGCTTCGATGATTTGATATTCATCTATGATAAAATCCTTACGAAGGATTGGGCAGTAATTGTATCTGCGTGCTTCGGTCAGGTCATTGCTGCTTCCTCCGAAAAACTCTTTGTCGGTGAGAATAGATAGAGCAGAAGCCCCAGCCTGCATATAGCCCAAGGTTGTTGGTCCGACAGGAGCATAAGGATTGATATTTCCTTTTGATGGTGACTTGCGTTTAAATTCAGCAATAACACCTGAAAGGTTTTTATCCAATAGATAAGTGCGCAAGGATACCGGCTTGGTTTCGAAATAAATACTGCGCTCCAAAAGTTTCACCGGATAGAGCGATCGGTTCTCTGCTACTTCTTTTTCTTTGAAAGACGCAATCTTCTCAAGTATGTTCATTCTATGGTACGTTTAAATGTTTTAAGAGCCTTGCCCGAAACAAGTGCATCGGTGGCAGAGTCCACGCAATCGCCAATGAGTGTTGTTGGTTGCAGACAGTGAAGAGCCGCAGCGGCGTTGGCGATGACTACAGCATGTTGCGCCTCTGTCCCTTTTGCTTCCAGCACTCGCACAAATATATCTGCTGCTTCTTTAATAGTATTTCCGCCAAAAAGCATTTCCTGTTTTAACTCCGGCAAATTCCAGTCAGGTGGATAGAAGATAAACTCTTCATCATTGCTATAGTATTTGCAACCGGCGGTGAGCGAGATTTCGTCGTAACCATCCAGAGCATGAACCACGGTATAATGACAATCCTCCTGTTGAAATAGATAGTGGTACAATCTTGCCAATTGCAAATTATAGGTTCCGGTAAAACGATGAGATGGACAGGCGGGGTTGACCAAAGGTCCCAGCATATTAAAGAAGGTCTTGATCCCCATTTGCCTCCTCACCGGTGCAACTTGTTTAAGCGCAGGATGGAACAAAGGCGCATGCAGAAAGCAGATGTTTGTCTTGTCCAACTGCCTACTTAAGGCATCGGTATCGTTGGTAAATTTGTATCCTAGATATTCCATCACATCCGAGGAACCGCTAACGGAAGACACTCCATAATTACCATGCTTCATTACTCTTCCACCGGCAGCGGCAGTAACAAACGATGCCAGGGTTGATATATTAAAGGTGTTTTTGCCATCGCCTCCGGTGCCGCACATATCAATGGCATCCCCTTCTACTTTGAAAGGAAGACTGAGTTCCAACAAAGCATTGCGAAAGCCCTTTAATTCCTGCAAACTGATGTCCCGCATGATAAAGACGGAAAGCAAAGCAGCCGTATGCGCCTCATTCGTTGGCTCAGTAACAAGTTTTTTCATCAAATTATAGGCCTCCTGTTCATTCAGGCTTTGATGTTCCAGTAAGTCATTCAATGCTTGTTTCATGCCCTCAATGATTCACCCAATTTTGGATAAGCGTAGCTCCATATTCCGTCATAATAGATTCTGGATGGAACTGCACACCGTTGATGTCGTATTCGTTATGTGATATGCCCATAATCATTCCCGAATCATCCACAGCTGTGACCAAAAGTTCCTGAGAGATACTTGTTTCATCCACCACCCATGAATGGTATCTGCCCACTTCAAATCTTTCAGGAATGTTTTTGAAAAGGTAATGCTCCGGTTTAGTAATCTTCACCGGTGTAGATACCCCGTGATATACTTTACTTAGATTTTTCAACTTCCCTCCAAATATTTCTCCGATAGCCTGATGTCCGAGACAAATTCCCAGCATAGGTTTAATCGAAGTGAATTCTTTGATCACCGCAATCATCTGTCCGGCTTCCTCGGGAATACCCGGACCGGGGGAAAATAAAATCTTGTCAAACTCTTTGACTTGGTCCATATTGACCTCATCGTTCTTCACCACTTTCACCTCGGCATGGGGCAGCAACAGATGCACTAAGTTGTAGGTGAACGAATCGTAATTATCTATGACCAATATCTTTTTCATAATCTGAATTGCTCTGCCATTTCTATAGCGCTACGCAGCGCGCGCAATTTATTATTTACTTCTTCCAACTCCGACTGCGGGTTTGAAGCCGCCACTACTCCTGCACCGGCCTGATAATGCAAGGTGTTGTTTTTGCTCATAAAACTGCGAATCGTGATAGCGGTATTGATATCTCCGTTAAAGCCGATAAATCCGATACAACCGCCATAGAAGCTCCGTTCCTGGTTTTCATAATCATGAATCAGTTGCAGGGCACGGTGTTTTGGCGCACCGGATAAAGTACCAGCCGGGAAGCTATCGGCAATCAAGGCTAAAGGGTTATATGAACTCGAAAGATTACCGGTTACTTCGGAGACCAAGTGAATGACATGAGAATAGAAATGCACCTGCTTATAGTGCTCTACCGTTACTTCTCTTGCATGTTTACTCAAATCATTTCTGGCTAAATCAACCAACATCACATGTTCTGCGTTTTCTTTTTCATCGGCTGCCAGCTTTGCCGCTAACTCCCTATCTGCTTCATCATCACCGGTACGCCGGAAAGTACCCGCGATTGGATTTATTTTTGCCACGCCCTTCTTCACCACCAATTGAGCCTCCGGTGAGGAGCCAAAAATGCGATAGCTGCTATAATCAAAATAAAAAAGATAGGGCGAAGGATTGATAGAGCGCAGGCAGCGATACAGATTCATATCATCACCGGTAAACTTTCGAGTAAACCGGCGGGACAAAACTACCTGAAACACATCTCCCCGGTAACAATGTTTCACCCCTTTCTCTACCATTTTCACAAAAGCATCATCGCTGATATTTGAATGCTCCTTCCCCTTTATCATAAATGGGAGTTGCGAAACATTTTTGTTTTGAAGAAGCGATTGCAATCTTTCCTTTCTCGAAAAATCTCCCTCGGGGATATTTTCATACACTACCAATTCATCCCGGAAATGGTCAAAGGCTATGACAAAGCGATAGAACGAAAAATGCATTAAGGGGATTTCATTTTCTCGCTCGCTTTTATAATTCAGTTTGTCAAAAACATTCACTGCATCGAAGGACATATAGCCAAAGAGGCCATTAGCGATAGACTGCATTCCTTCTTGCTCCAGAAAAGCATTTCTAAAATCTTCAAAGAGATCAAAAACGTCTTTTGCCTCTCCTACTTTATGCTTCTTCTTTTGATGTTGTTGATTGGAGATACTGATTTCCTGATTGCTCCAGATGATAGACGTCAGTGGGTCGAGGCAGATATAGGAGAAACTATTGTTCGCAGCGCGATAATCCGTGCTTTCCAACAAGATGGCATTGGGATATACATCCCGCAGTTTCAGATAGACCGAAACGGGCGTATAGGTATCTGCCAACATCTTGGTGGTCCTACTAGTGTATTTTATCTTTTGTGCCATGACTAAAATTAAAAAGCCCGCTGTGTTTGCAGCGGGCTTTCATATTTCTATAGTTTCTTTTCGTTTATCAATATAACGAACAGCCAGCCGCCTGATTATATACGGGCCACCAACTTTGATTTGAATTGTTCGTCTTCATTTACAATCACAAATATAGTAATCATCCAAATCCGCACAAGCGGCCTATCCATTTATCAAATATAAATAACGGTTAAGTGAAACTTCCTGAACGGCTCATCGTATACAAAGACAGAAGCCAAGAGTGGTTTAGCTTTTGGATAGGAACCTTTTATGTTTTGTAATTTGTATTGATTGAAGGATTATGATTGAAGGAAGTCATCATTTGGCCTATTTGAAAAGGACCGCTTACCTGCGTCGCTCACACTATTCAGTGGTATCGTCGAATGACCATAAGAAACTCATCTCTTTGCTGGTGATTATATCCGCTTTGCTGTTTATGGTTTTTACCCCGTTGGCAGGAAAAGCACAGGGTGGTTTCATCAACCAAGGATGTAATATATATGTACAAAAGGCCGGCTTGATTCATGTGCAAAGTAATTTCGTAAATGGCTCAGGCGACTCCACCGGATTGATTAATAACGATGGGATTATTGAGGTAGGAGGCGACTTTGAAAATAAAGACGGTGCGCTTTTCCTTACTTCAGATACTGGCAGTTCTAAAGATAAGGCGGTCAAGTTCGTTGGGTCAGGAACGCAGGCTATCAAAGGAAATATGCACCATCCGGGCGTTTCGAGTTTTTATAATTTGGTGATTGACAAATCAAACGCTACCTCTCTAGTAGAAATGCAGGACTCCATCGTCATTGATGGCTCTCTGGTTTTTGGCACAGCCAGCATCAATACCACGTATGAACCCTCCAACTTGTTTACTAATAACAATCAAAAGGGCTTATTAAAAACCTATACCGATTCTACCGAGTTTCTTTTAAATATCCGCAATGGCCGTCCCGATGCTATTATCGGCTATCCGGTATTGCAAACAGCGGGCGCACCTACTACCGGCTATATTCTGAGCAGCGGGAAAAGAGGTACTCCCTTTGGCGGTGTGCAACGAAAAATCAATACTGCCACTAGTTATGTTTGGCCGGTAGGAACGCCCGACAAAGGTTTTAACGGAGTTCGTTTGAACTTTGTGCAGGTTCCCGGAACCGGTAGTGTAAAGACCAAATTCTGCTCCGGGTCAACCAACCCAAGTGGGTACATCGGGAAGATGTCGCAACGCTGTGAAGGATGTGACGGCTCTAATCCAACAGCCGTTTATAATGGATTCAACAAATACTTTCCCGGCAATCCATGCAACGCATATATACCACAATGGCTGGTTATTGAAAGTACCCCCAAGGATCACGGCTACTGGAGCTTCGCCTCTACCGATACCGGATACTATTATGACATGGAAGTATTTCCCAACGGGATGACCGCTATGGATTTGAGTACGATGTGGCGGGCGATCAAGCATGAATCAGCTTATGGCGATGACCCTTCTACTCCCGAAGTGGATTGGATGCCCGAAATTGCTTCCACGGTATCCAACCCCACCGACTTGTTAACCTACACCATGAATGCAGGTTGCAATAACTCCGGTGGAATACCGGGTGGGCTTTATCATGACTTCTCACACTTCTCTTTGGGCAAAGGGCCTTCCGGAAATGCCTTGCCGGTGGAGATGCTGTATTTCACTGCCGAAGCACAAGGCAAATACCTGATTCGTCTGGATTGGGCTACTGCCCTAGAGGTAAACAACCGTGGCTTTGAAATTCAACGAAGTACTGATGGCATTAACTTTATAGATATAGGATGGGTGGACGGTCACAATAATTCTACCATCACGAATACCTATACTCATGACGACCATCCTTATGAAAAAACACGTTATTACTATCGGCTGAAACAGATAGACAACAACGGCAACTTTGAATATTCAAAAATAGCCGAAGCAAAACTGAGCGAAGACGGCGAATCTAATTTCAGGCTCTATCCAAATCCTACCACCAGCAACCTAGTATTGGAAGTGGACAACCCGAAAGATGAAATCTCGTTAGCCTTGTTTGACATCAACGGCAGGATGGTTTATGACAACATATATACCGTAGAAGAAAATGGTGTGATGAAGACCATCAATATTAATGTGGGTGGTCTGGTTCCCCGGTACATACATACTGAGCGCTGCCACCAACGGGAATAAGTTCAGTTCAAAATTTGTTTATCAATAAACCTTATTCAACATGCTATCGCTTTATATATGGCAATATAAAACAGAAAAAGATGAAACCTTTTTCGTACAGCCATCGTACTTATCATTATTCAACAAAGCCATTAAATACATAGCACAGTCAAAATTTACCTTTATGAAAAAGTTATTCCCCCTCCTGTTTTTTTTTTTTATGATGTCAATCGGCTTTACTCAGGCCGCCCCCGATGAAAACGAAACGCATGGCAAAGCAGCCAAGCACAACGCTTCTAAGCCTGAAATTATTGAACCCAAAGTAGCAGAGGCTATCCGGCTGATTGAAATGAACATGGTGCCCGTAGAAGGTGGAACCTTCACCATGGGTTGCGTGTTGCTTCAGGATCCCGAATGTTACGAGCAAGAGAAGCCGCGCCATACGGTAAAGCTCAACAATTTTCAAATGAGCAAATATGCCGTCACCCAAAATGAATGGAAATTGGTGATGGGTACCACCCCCGCCGCTGAATACTGTGCCGAATGTCCGGCTATCAATGTATCGTGGTATGATGCCCAACTATTCATCAACCGCCTCAACCAACTTAGTGGAAAAACCTTTCGTCTGCCCTCCGAAGCCGAATGGGAATATGCAGCAAAAGGTGGCAGCAAAAGTCATGGTTATAAATACGCTGGATCTAACGATGCGGATGTAGTAGCTTGGTACGACACGCTCAAAACAAACGGAATAAAACCAGTAGGCAAAAAGGCACCGAACGAGTTAGGGCTCTATGATATGAGCGGCAACGTTTGGCAGTGGTGTACAGACTATTTCGACGAGAAATATTATAGCCACAGTCCTTCCAACAATCCTAAAGGGCCGGACAGTAGCGATGCTCGCTCTCTGCGTGGGGGGTCTTGGTGGGGGCCGCTTCGCGATTGCCGCGTGGCCAACCGCGATTTCTATCCGGCCGATTCAAAGGACGATGATGTGGGTTTCCGCATGGTACTGGACTAATACATTAATCAAAACATGCTTCATACTAAGCCGGGCAAAAACTATTTGCCTGGCTTTTTTATTTCCCTCATCATGCACAAAACATTTTGTGTTTCTCCTTTCGTTATAATTATGCACGAAACCAAATCATATCGCTTGTTGGTTGCTGTCTCCTCCAAAGACAAAAAAGGCACTCCTTTTCGGGAGCGCCTTGGTAGAAAAAACCATTTGCTGTTCAGCCCAACTACACAACTATTCGGTGCCAAATGGCTAAAATACCTGTCCCGTAAGCCTTATTTAATATCTTTTAATTTCTGCTCTACCTCCGAAATCACCTTTTTTTGGTCGGCAATCTGCCCCCGCTTGATGCGTTGGTCTTGTTTCAGGTTATCAATCTTCCTTCTTTCTTCCCGGATGTTGCTGTTCCAATCATCAATTTTGCGGTTTTCCTTTTCGCTGTCCTTCTGAATTTTTTCTTTTTCTTTTTCTAATGTCTTTAATACCTTCTCTGCTGCCTTCAAGGTTTCTTTTTCGTAGGTGTTCATATTATCCATTTTGGTTTTCTGAGCATAAACCAGGTCTCCTTTTCGTTTTTCATCACCGTCGTTAGTGGCTATCTGGTCTTTGGACCGTTGAATGTCGCGCTCATAGCCGTTGATATTTTTGTTGGCTTTATCTTCATCTTTTTCCAGACCTTTCAACTCTTTTTCCAAGTCTTTCATCTTGCCTTTTTCTATTTCTACCTGAGCTTTCACTGCAACTCGATAGCGTTGAATGGCAAAATCGCGGATATATTTTTTGGCCGCCAGGTCTTTCCCATTGTTTAATTCTCTTGTTATAAAAACCGAGTCTCCACCCAAGCCAAACCAAGCACTCAGAAAAACGCCTTGGTTGGTTTCAAGTAGGGTGCTGTAAATAGTAAAGGGCTCAGCCGCAATATTTTTGTTGACCGCGCCGGGCATAATGATTTCTCCACCCACTGCTACTGATTTTTCCTTGCTGCCTGATTTGATATATTTCATCCATTCTTTCTCAACATCTTTCAGGTTGGTCTGTGGTATGTTTAAAGTGAAAGCGGGTTGCGTTCCTTTGCTCATAGGCCGCAGGGACTCATCTACCGTCAGTTGATCTTGTGAATAGGCTGCACTACTTCCCATCAATAAAAGTGCCATCAATAGATTTAATGTTCTCATGTGTTTCGTTCGGTTTAATGTTCTAAAGATAAGAATATCGAGACTTTGTTTTTGTAAATCCGACGCAAGACTACAAAAAGCGCTTAGTTTTTTACATTCGTGGTTCTTATAAAAACCGCATGGGAAAAACCGATTGGACCGACAATAAACTATTTCTGATTGATGCTTATGCGCTGATTTTTCGCGCCTACTTTGCCTTCAGCCGCAATCCTTTAATCAACTCGAAAGGACAAAATGTTTCGGCTATTAGCGGCTTCACTACTACGTTGGTAGAGTTGATGACAAAAGAAAAGCCCACCCATTTGGCAGTGGTGTTTGATCTCGGCGGCTCTGTGGAACGCGAAGCAGAATACGCCGAATACAAAGCAGGCCGACAGGAAACTCCGGAGGATATTTTGTTTGCCGTTCCTTATATCAAAAAGATTATTGAGGCCTGGCATATCCCTATTTTGGAACTGCGCGGCTATGAGGCAGATGATATTATAGGAACCATCGCCAAAAAGAAAGCAGCGGAAGGTCATATAGTATATATGGTGACACCGGATAAGGATTTCGGACAATTAGTAGATAAGAACATTTTCATTTACAAGCCCGCACGGCTGGGGAACGATGTAGAGATTATGGGAGTGGAGGAGGTGAAGAAGCGATGGGATATAGAAAGCCCTTTGCAGGTGATTGACATCTTGGGGATGATGGGCGATGCAGTGGATAATATTCCCGGCATTCCGAAGGTAGGAGAGGTGACCGCCAAAAAGTTGATTAAAGAATATGGCTCGGTGGAGAATATTATCGCCAATGCGGATAAGATAAAAGGGAAGCTCGGCGAAAATGTCCGTCAATATGCAGCGCAGGGAATTTTATCTAAAAAACTGGCGACTATCAATCTGCAAGTGCCGATTGATGTTTCAAACGAAGACCTGATGTTGAACTCGCCCGATAAAGAAAAGCTGGCAGAGATTTTTGCCGAACTGGAATTCAGGACTTTGGGCAGAAGAATTTTGGGAGATTCTTATTCGGTCAATCAACAAGCCGGTCCCCCTAGTCCCTCCGAAGGGAGAGAAAAGAGTGCTCCTTCCAATCAACAGGGAAACTTGTTTAATAATGACCATCCGAGTACACTCTTCGAGGAGATGGGGACTGGAGCCGTAGAGCATGGCAAAAATATTTACAACACCACCCATAAATATCACACGGTTCAAGGCGAGGAAGCCCTTAAAAATTTGGCAAAGGATTTGGAAGCGCATACGGAGTTTTGCTTTGATACCGAAACCTCTTCACTGGACTATTTCAGTCTCGAATTGGTGGGCATGAGTTTTAGTGTGAAGGAGGGCGAAGCCTATTATGTTCCTTGTCCTACAGATTTTGAGGATACAAAAGAATCGTTTCCCATTTTAAAGCATTGCTGGAAAGCAAGAAGCATTTAAAAATCGGCCAGAACGTGAAGTTTGATTTACAGGTGCTGCGCCGATACGATGTGCAAGTCCGTTTGCCTATTTACGATACCATGCTGGCGCATTATCTGGTAGAGCCGGATTTGAAACACGGCATGGACTATCTCAGCGAAACCTATCTAGGCTATACGCCGGTTTCGATAGAAGAGTTGATTGGAAAAAGAGGTAAAAATCAGGGCACCATGCGCGATGCGCCTTTGGATAAAATCTCTGAATACGCTGCGGAAGATGCGGACATCACCCTGCAACTCAAAAATGTAATAGCGCCGATGGTTACGGAGCGCAAAGTTGAAAGCGTGTTAGAAAAAATAGAACATCCACTCGTCGAAGTGTTGGCAGACATGGAATTTGAGGGAGTGAAAATTGATGAAGCCTTTCTCAAAAATTTCTCTAAAGAATTGGAGACGGATATGTTGGCGGCACGAGATGAGATTTATAAAATGGCGGGAACGGAGTTTAACCTGGATTCTCCCAAACAACTCAGTGATATATTATACAACCATCTGAAACTTCCCTTCACCGGCAAGAAAACTTCCACCGGTCAGCTATCTACCAATGAAGATGCTCTTCAATCGCTGAAAGAACATCATCCCATAGCGGAAAAGATTTTGGATTACCGGCAGGTAACCAAACTGAAGTCCACCTATGTGGATTCTTTGCCCCTATTGATTA
Source organism: Bacteroidota bacterium (assembly GCA_016722375.1). NCBI lineage: Bacteria > Pseudomonadati > Bacteroidota > Bacteroidota bacterium. The sequence goes on from JADKJG010000005.1 coordinate 407,699, forward strand.
AACCGCAAACCGGTCGAATACACACCACGTTTCGGCAACACATCGCCGCCACCGGTCGGTTGAGCTCTGATAATCCTAATCTTCAAAACATACCGATTCGCTCGCAGCGAGGGCAGGAAGTGCGCAAGGCTTTTGTTCCCCGCAATTCGGATTATGTGCTCGTATCAGCCGATTACTCGCAGATAGAATTGCGCATTGTGGCTGAGTTGAGCGGTGATGAAGCCATGACCGAGGCCTTTGAAAAGAAAATAGATATTCATACCGCTACCGCTGCTAAGGTTTATAATGTTCCGGTAGAAGAAGTGACTAAAGAAATGCGCTACAAAGCCAAGAGCGTCAACTTCGGAATTATTTATGGACAAGGGGCTTTTGGTCTGGCACAAAATATCGGTGCTAGCAGAGCAGAAGCAAAAAATATTATTGACAACTACTTCCTTCAATTTCCGAGAATCAAGGAGTACATGAACCGAAACATTCAGTTCGCTCGCGAACACGGCTATGTGCAGACCATCATGGGAAGAAGGCGGTATTTGAAAGACATCAACTCAAAGAACTTCACGGTGCGGAGCTTCGCCGAACGGAACGCTATTAATTCACCGGTGCAGGGTTCGGCTGCCGATATGATTAAACTGGCCATGATTGCGATTCATGACGAATTCAATAAACACAAGCTAAAATCCAGAATGACTTTGCAGGTGCATGATGAATTAGTATTCGACGCTCATAAAGACGAAGTGGATATTATCAAGCCTATCATCTACGAGAAGATGGTGAAAGCCATCTCTACCAAAGTGCCGATAGAAGCAGAAATTGGTGTGGGAGAAAATTGGTTGGAGGCGCATTAACCTCCAGCCACTACAGCCTGCCCGATTCAATCCACACATGGCTGATATGGATTTTCAATGACGCCAACTCGTCCATATAGCAATTCGGGTTATTTTAGCCCTTGATGAATTATTCTTCCAAACTAATTGCCGAAGCGGTGGCAGCATTTACCAAACTGCCTGGTATAGGTGAAAAAACTGCACTCCGGCTAGTGCTACATTTACTGAAGCAGGATGAAGCAAAGGTGCGTCAATTTGGCGAGGCTGTTACCCGAATGAGGAGTGAAGTAAAATTCTGTAAGACCTGCCATAATGTATCAGATGAAAACATTTGTGAAATATGCAGTAATAAGCACCGCAACCAATCTATCATCTGTATTGTAGAAAGCATTCGCGATGTGATAGCCATTGAAAATACCAATAGCTTTCGTGGAGTATATCATGTGCTCGGAGGCATCATTTCTCCGATTGATGGCATTGGTCCCGATCGCTTGAATATCGCTTCCCTCATTGAGCGAATTCAAGCAGGGGGCATCAAGGAAATTATCATGGCGATTAGCCCAACCATCGAAGGAGATACTACCATCTTCTACGTGAGTAAAAAATTAAAAGATTTTGATGTTCAGGTGACCACCATTGCCAGAGGAATTTCGTTTGGCGGAGAACTGGAATACACGGATGAAATGACCTTGGCGCGCTCCATCGTTTCGCGCTTGCCTTATGAAAACACGCTGCTCAAGAATTCTAATTGAATCAAATTTCCTGTTTTATTTTTGCTTTTCACTTTAGTGACGCACCGTAAATGAAGCTATCCGTCATCATCGTCAATTACAACGTCCGGTTT